>JBEPXQ010000228.1:0-2757 GCA_041641835.1 Bacteroidales bacterium | reverse complement strand
TATCTACAGCATGGTGGATGATTATCTAAAAGAACAAACCTTATTGTTTGATGATGAGTATATGGATTTTGCCTCAAAGATTCACAGCCGATCTCCCCTGTCGGTTTATATACAAACACCTAATGCATTGAAATTACTTTATGCGCATGCCAATCCCCGCACAAGAACCAATCTGACTGAAAATAAAGATGTGATCGCTTCCTTCTCAAGAATTGGCATTCAGTTCATCCCTGGGAGCGAAACCATTGAAACTAACATAATAGTTGACCATGATCAGGATGCCATGTACAAAGCAACTCTGCGTACCCTGGAGTCGGAAGCCACCGAACTGTATAGCATGAAGCTTCAAAACAAGGATTTTGCTTTTGAAATTCCTGAAGCACATGAAAAGAACAGCACCTTTGTAACTATTTACTATGCTGATTCAGTTACGGTAAAAGCCAAGGGTAAACTCAGGCGCGGGCGTCCTCATGAGCAGTGGAGACTGTTTTACCCGGGTGGAAATATCAAAGCTATCGTGCCATATGATAAGGGTGATGTGGATGGAAAAGCATTTTTTTATTATGATGCTGAAGGACAGCCTTTGCTTTGTGAAGCGGAGTTTGACAATGATGAGCTGGAAGGATCATACAGTGAATATTATAAAAACGGGAAACCTAAGGCAAAACTTCAGTATGATGATAATGAAGAAGATGGGAATGCTGAGTTTTATTATTTGAACGGGAATATTAAAATTGAAGGCGAATATAAAAAAGGCAGTAAAAAAGGCAGCTGGAAATACTACGGACCTGACGGGGAAGTGTATGACAAAAAACACTGGAGACGATCAAATAATGATTAAAATAGATGATGTTGTAAAACAGCAATTACCGGATATCCGGCTGGGGATAGTTACAGCAAAAGTTCAGGTAAAGCCTGCCACTAAAGAGCTGAAAGAAGAATTAAATGATACCGCAGCCATGTGGAAAGATGAGGATTTTGAAACCGTAAGGTCTCATCCCGTTATGGCTGATCTGCGGGAAGCCTATAAACTGCTGGATGCTGATCCTAACCGTTATCGCCCTGCCTCTGATTCACTTATCAGAAGGATAATAAAAGGAAAAGAAATCTACAGCATCAACAATGTGGTAGATATAATCAACATGACATCCATTGAAACTGCCTATTCAATTGGTGGATTTGATGCTGATAAAACCGGAAAAGATATCATTCTCACAAAAGCTCCTTCGGGTATTGATTTTGAAGGGATAGGCCGTGGGCATGTCAATATAGAAAACCTGCCTGTGCTTAAGGATGAAACAGGATACTTTGGCACTCCCACCACGGATTCTGTCCGTACTATGATCACGAACGAAACGGCCAGTATTCTGCTGATTTTCTATGACTTTCTCTGTAATTTCACACTCAGTTCAGCTCTTGACCTTACTGTTGAATACCTGGAAAAGCACGCCCGGGCGGAAAATGCCAGATCAAAAATTCTATAATTTCTAAAAAAGCTATCCAGGCAAAAAACTACCGGTGCAGCCAGTGAATGTTAATTTTAAACAATTAGTGATATTTAAAATAGCTTTACTATTTTTACAACCGAAACCAAAAAAAAAGACAAATGAAGAAAAATTTACACTTATTATTTATTACATGTATAGTACTGGCAGCAATTTCAGCCACAGCACAGCCAATTCTCACGGGTGCAGGGGTGAATCCTTATATAGGGGCAACATTCACTACTAACAACTGCGATTATGTGAATGAAGGCAATGCTGGAGCCAATCAAACCTGGGATCTTAGCTCATTAAGTGTCAACAATAGTAATCAGGTAATAATTGAATCACCTTCCAGCACTCCCAATGGCAGCAGCTTTCCCAATGCAAACACCGCCTGGTCAAATACAGGTAGCAGTAATGAAACAGGTTATTACAGTGGCAGCTCGTCGGCTTTGGAATTTCATGGTATGGATATTCCCGGGACAATAACAATTCCTTATACTGACCCGGAAGATATGTTACGGTTTCCTTTTACTTTCAATGATACTTATACCGACAACTGGAGTGCCTATTTTGCAAGCAGCGGTATGACCTTCCACAGGGAAGGTACTTCTACTGTTACAGCTGACGGGTACGGAACGCTTATCACGCCTGAGGGAACATTCAATAATGTTTTGAGAGTTCATATCAATCAGGTTTATCAGGATTCTGCAAATATTGCCGGTAGTCCTTACATCCTGAATTATAATGCTGATTCTTACATTTGGTATAAAGAGGGATATCACACACATCTTGCCAGCACCTATTCCCTTACCAGCACCGCAGGGCCGCAGACATATGCATCTTACATCAGCAGTCCTCCGGTTTCCACAGATGAAATTACTGCTGAAATCAAATGTGAGATATATCCTAATCCTGCAAGCGAATTAGTGAACATCAGTTTATCCGAAGCCAGGCAGGATGTGGAATTAAGAATAGTCAATGCTTTGGGGCAGCAGTTTAATGTTCCAGTTGTATCAGGGCAATCATCTGTGCAGCTGGATGTTTCCCAACTGCAGGATGGATTGTATTTCATTCAGATATTTAATGAAGATAAAATCCTTACTACCAAAAGAATTCTGGTAAAACATTAATTTATAAGACAGATCATAAAACCGGCCCCATTTCAGGAGCCGGTTTTTTATTCTAATACCATCTGGATTCTGACATACTGATCGCTGCCCTGGGCTGCTTACCATCCCAGCAACCAGGCCAACACAAGCGGAGCTACAAT
>JBEPXQ010000227.1:0-4180 GCA_041641835.1 Bacteroidales bacterium | reverse complement strand
TTTCAAGTAGCGTAATGCTGGGTATCGATCGCACCAAGGCCGCCCGATTTTCTTTCCTGATGGTGGTACCGCTTATCCTGGCCAAAATGGCAATGGATATATATTCAGGTGATGTTTCCGGATCAGGACTGGGTGCCGGGGTATTGATCACAGGATTCCTGGCGGCGTTCGTTTCCGGAATAATAGCATGTGCCTGGATGATCAGGCTGGTGAAACGTGCCAAACTGAAGTATTTTGCCTTTTACTGCCTTGCTGCAGGAATAGCAGCTATTTTGCTAACGACCTTTTAATTTATGTTTGAACCTCTTAAAAATATCCAGCCCGATACAGATTTTAAGGCAGGGCAGTTGATCCTGATCGATAAGCCAAAGGGAGTTACTTCATTTAAAGTAGTAAAAGATATCCGATACAGGATAAAAAAGAATTTTCGAATAAGGGAAAAGCTGAAAGTAGGACATGCAGGTACGCTGGATCCGCTGGCCACAGGTTTGCTGATTATTTGCACCGGTAGAATGACCAAAAAGATCCCGGAGTTGCAGGGTGGCATGAAAACCTATACAGGAATTTTTCAGTTTGGTGCCACCACACCTTCTTTTGATCTGGAAACTGAAATAGATGAGACTTTCAGCACTTCAGCTATCACAGCTGAGCGAGTGCAGGATGCTTTCCGGGCATTCACCGGGAAGATCAGTCAGGTTCCACCTATTTATTCAGCAGTAAAAGTGAAGGGGCGTAGGGCTTATGATATGGCCCGCGAGGAGCAGCAGGTTGAGCTGAAGCCAAAAGCAGTGGAAATCTTTGAATTTAATTTGTTGTCACTGGAGTCAAATCAGGCAGTATTTCACGTCAAATGCAGTAAAGGAACCTACATACGTTCACTGGCCAGAGACATCGGTCGTTATCTTGATTCCGGAGCATACCTGAAAGAACTTTGCCGCACAGAATCAGGACCTTTCCGTGTAACGGATGCCTTCACTCCAGAAGCATTCATCGCGAAACTTGAGCAATCGGAACAACAGCAAGCCCTAAACGAATAGTTCTGTTCTCCTGCATCTTATGGTGTTTATATTCGGTTTTTCATTAAAACACTGGACACAGGGGGTTAAATGTATTATCTTTGCATGCCTTTCATAGGAAAGAAAAATCGTTGATTTGTATGAAATTATCTCAGTTTAAGTTTAATTTACCTGTCGAACAAATAGCATATCATCCAGCCAAACATCGCGACGAGTCGCGGCTAATGGTAGTACACAAGAGCACAGGTGAGATTGAGCACAAGAAGTTTAAGGATATTCTGGATTATTTTAATGACCAGGATACCATGGTGATTAACAATACCAAGGTATTTCCTGCCAGGCTATATGGAGTAAAGGAAAAAACAGGAGCAAAGATAGAGGTGTTTTTGCTGCGGGAACTCAATCATGAGAGCCGCTTGTGGGATGTATTGGTTAACCCGGCACGAAAAATCCGCATAGGAAATAAGCTTTATTTTGGAGAAGACCAGTCGCTTGTAGCTGAGGTTATTGACAACACCACTTCACGCGGCCGGACTTTGCGCTTCCTTTACGATGGTGAGTATCAGGAATTCAAGAAACTCATAAAAAGCCTTGGAGAAACTCCCCTGCCCAGGATCATCAACCGCCCGGTGGAACCAGAGGATCAGGAACGGTATCAAACCATATACGCCAAACATGAAGGAGCTGTTGCAGCTCCTACTGCCGGTATGCATTTCAGCCGCGAGATCATGAAAAGGCTGGAGATACAGGGTGTAAATTTCGCAGAACTCACACTTCATGCCGGCTTGGGTAACTTCAGGAAGGTGGATGTGGAAGACTTATCGAAACATAAGATGGACTCCGAGCAGATGATCATTGAAAAAGCTACTGCTGACATGATCAACCAGACCAAAGATAAAAATAGAAAGATCTGCGCCATTGGTACAACCACCATGAAGGCCCTGGAATCGGGAGTATCCATTACCGGTTATGTTAAACCCTTTAATGGCTGGACCAATAAGTTCATTTTCCCACCATATGACTTTAGCGTAGCCAGTGGCCTGGTTACCAATTTCCATCTGCCGCAAAGCACCATGATGATGCTGGTATCCGCATTCGCGGGATATGATGTACTGATGAAAGCATATAAGGTGGCTGTTAAAGAAGGTTACCGCTTTTTTACTTATGGTGATGCTATGCTGATTATTGATTAAAACAAAATATTATATCTTTGAAGGTGTATCCCGGTAAAAGGATGCACCTTTTTTTATGTCAGAAAAATATATCATACTAGTAGCAGGAGGGAGCGGCAGCAGAATGCAAAGCGACATTCCGAAACAGTTTATTCCTGTGGGAGACAAGCCAATGCTCATGTGGGCCATAGATGCTTTTCACGCTTATGATCCGGCAATTAAAAAGATTGTGGTTTTACCTGCTTCGCAAACCGGTCTCTGGAAGGAGCTTTGCGAGCAGTTTAGCTTTCGTACTGCCCATGAAATAGTGCATGGAGGTAAAACACGGTTTGAATCCGTTAGGAATGCTGTCAGCAGGGTTTCAGGAGGCGGCTTAACCGGAGTACACGACGGGGTGCGGCCTTTCCCCTCACGGGATACCATCAGCAGGGTTTATCAAGCAGCTGAAAAGTACAAAACAGCAGTCCCTTATGTAGATTCAACCGATTCGCTAAGGAAAGTGGAAAATGGAAATTCTGTAGCCATTGACCGTTCAATCATCAAGCGGATCCAAACTCCTCAGGTTTTTCACACTGAGCTTTTAAAGCGCGCATATGAGCAGGAATACCGCCCCCAATTTACGGATGATGCCAGCGTGGTGGAAGCAATGGGTGAGAAAATCCACCTGGTGGAAGGAAATGAGGAGAATATAAAAGTGACACGCAGAATGGACCTTCGACTGGCGGTAATGCTGGCCAATATCATGCGATAGAAGCGGTAAGTTTATTTATTTTTGATGTTGCCTTCCCTTCCATTCATAGGATGTGAATAAGCCTGCAATGGCAGAAAAGATCACGTAGAAAGGATAGCAAAATGAAAGGGGAATTATCCACCAACGAGTGGACTTTTGCTTTAAAAAACCTGATATTTTTATCAGAGTAACCGCATCAATACTAATTTTTATTCCCCAGATGAGTATGACTGCAGGAAGTATTTGAGGAAAAACCAACAGGGCTGCCAAAACTGCCACCTGGAGCAATGCAGTGAGAAATACAATGAGCGACACCGCCACCAACCATGGATATCTGTAGGCTTTGCTTTTTGACACCCATCTTTTACGCTGATTTACAAACTGCTTTAGTGAGTCAGCCGGGGAAGTGCTAAGAACTGCCTCTTCATTTTTGATAAAGTGAACAGCCTCTGAGCCATATGTTTTTCTCACATGATCCAGCAGAAACATATCATCACCGGAGGCAAATTCCTTTCTGAGAATATCCATGTTCTGATTCTCAAATACAGACCTGTCAATGATCATATTGGCGCCATTGGCCATTAATGGCTTTGAGATACCTGCTGAGCCTGCAGCCGAGAATATCAATGAAGAAAATTCAAGTGCCTGTAGCTTTGCAAAGTAACCCGGTTTTTCATCTATCTTCACCGGTCCGATAAGCAAACGTGGCATTTGCCGGCGGTAATATTCATTGACAGTTTTAAGATAATTTACACCGGCTGTGCAATCAGCATCCATTGTTACCACAGCATCTCCACGTGCCGCTGCAATGCCTGTTTTTAAAGCCTCCTTCTTGGAACTTAGGTCATCAGGTAATTCTATTATTTTCAGATTGAAGTCTTCATACTTATTTTTAAATTTCCTTATCAGCTGCAATCCCGAATCAGTTGAATGGTCATCCACCACAATTACTTCAAAATACTCCTTGTTGTAATCCTGAATTCTAAGCGAATAAAGTAGCTTAAGGATGTTGTATTGTTCATTTCTAACAGGTATTACAATACTAAAAAGACTTAAGGCGGTGTGTTTTTGGGGCAGATATGCTTTCAGTCTTTTCCAGCCGGTTAGCAACAGAAGGATCAGTAAGATGTACGGCAAAAGCAGTAGTAAAAATATAAAAGCTGGATCAGTCATTATTTTTCTTCTTATTGTTAAAAAACGAAAGGTCAAAAATAAACACAGATCCTATCAGTGCAGGTAACACAATGTTTATGAACCACAGT
>JBEPXQ010000226.1:1321-4202 GCA_041641835.1 Bacteroidales bacterium | reverse complement strand
TCTTAAGCGAAACTGGGTGCCTGTATAATCTGTAGTTATGCTCCTGCTACCGCTGTATTTGGTGTTCGCTGTGCCAACGCTGTCGATATGATGTATCTTTTTATTCTCCAGGATTATTTCACCGTTTGAGGCATCTACATATATCTCGGCACGATAAACTGGTCTGTGAGCATAAATGTCGAATTTCCAGGCATAAGCATATGCATGCTCACCATTATCAGTTACCGGGACAATAGCTCTTTGAGTCTCCGGATAAAAACTGGCATCAGGATTATTGGTATATTGCTTAATGAATGCTTCCTCTTCGGGAGACTCCCACTTATAGCTTTCTGCATCCACGAAATCCAGTGCTTTGCTCAACGCCTGCTCAGCTGAAATAGAATAGCTATTGGTGATGTGGGGATCAGGAGGGAAGTATCCGTTTATGGATTCAATCATCTGGTTTCTTACATGCAGGACTACCATTGCACCGGTAACCGGGATGTTGTGATAATTAAGTTGCAGACGGATATGACTATAACCGAGCTTATCTTCGTGCCTGCTGATCTCGCTGAAGGCATATCCTTCATCAAATTTGAGAGCTTTGGAAACCCAAAACTCAAAATCACCATGCGGGATTTCATTTCCTGCTGCGAATCTTATATAATCCGGTGCGGCATAACGATCCGATAATCGTATTTCAGCTGTACCTTGTAGGTATTCATTTGCTGCCCTTCCGGTGAATACCTGTGCATAGGCAAACACAGGAAATAAAACTATTAAAATCAGATATAATTTCTTCATATAAATTGGTGTGTTATTCTGGACCATTACATATTATATACTATAAGACAACTTTTTAGATAGTAAGGTAAACCTGTAATGGTAATTTAGAAACTTACTCCAGTTCTGCCTTATAACGCGACAGAACTTCGCGCCAGAAAGGAGTTTCAATTACTTCCACAAGTTCTTTGTTTATAGAATTGGTGATGTTTTTGCCGTAAGGTATAGCAAATGAATAATACTGCTTATTAAATTTCACAGGAAGAATAGATACTTCATCCTGGAGATTTTTCATAAAAACGGAATAATTCAGAATAGCGTCATCATATACCAAAGCTTTGAATTCATCATTGTCCAGTGCATCGAGTGCCTTATCCAAAGTAGGAAATGTAATATGATCAATACCGTTTTCATCAAGATAAGCCGCAGCACTTGAACCTTCCACGGTTGCAACAGTTACATGCCTAAGATCATCAACGTTTTCAATGTTGTTTCCCAGGCGGTTAACGGTTAGTGACGATGCAATGCTAGCTGTGAATCCTGATATAACAATGATGGCAGTAAACATCCATACAAATCCCAGAATTCTGCCTACCGGTGTTACAGGAGCCTTATCACCGTAACCAACAGTTGTCATGGTTACTGCCGACCACCAAAAACCATCACCCATGCCTTTCCAGCCTTTACTGAACATCTCAGGATTTTTTTTCTTTTCCACCAGCCAGATGATAAAACCGAAAATGAAAATCAACAGAATCAGTCCAAATAAAGCTTTAAAAAAATCTGCTGAAAAAAAGTTCCCGATAAATGAAGAGAAAAAGCTGCTGTTACCTGCTTTGGAGGCAACAGTAAGGTTTGAAATATAGAATGGCTGCGTGAAATCGAAACTTTCTATTCGCTCCGCAGTAACGGTTAATGGGTTGATGCTCATGTCGATTTCGCCTTGCGCTAGAGCACTAACCAGGTCTTTCAGGTTATATTCCCTGTATTCATAATTCAGCTTAAGTTCCCGGGCAATCTGATTCCATAGTTCCACTGATGCTCCTGTCCACTCACCATCTTCCTCCATCAAAAATGGAGGTGCCTGTTTCACACCTATTATTAAGGTGTCATTTACCTGTGGATAAAGCAGGCCTGAAAAAACTATGAACAATAGCAGGAGTAAATGCTTCTTCATATGTGGAGGTTTATATTAGAAATGATAATCAACTACTGCAATCTGATCGTTCACTTTCTTTATCAGCTCCAGAACCTTCTTGTGTTCAGGGTGAACCCGGTATGCATCAAGGGCTTCTTCATCTTCAAATTCTGAAACCAGAACCAGGTCATAAGCTGAGGGTTTTGTATTGACGTTCGTGCCGGTTTCTATTGACTGTGCCTCGGGGATAATTTCTTCCAGATCATCAATGGCTTCTTTTAGTTTTTTGATGTTTTCAGCTTTTTCAGGCACATCTTTGAGCCTGAACATTACAATATGTTTCAGCATAAGTTCTGATTTTGGTGTTGAAAGTCGGGGCTAAAATAATCATTTAATGCACTTCAGGCAAATATTCAGGCAGAAGCATTCAAACATCAATCGGTTATGAGGTTCTGCAGGGCATCTCCTATATGAGTATATTTAAATGAGAATCCTTCTTTTTGAAGTTTTTCAGGGATCGATTTTGTGCCATTGAGGAGCATTTCCTCAGCCATTTGCCCCATAACTGTTTCCACCACCACCGAGGGTGCTTTCGTCCAGGATGGCTTGCCAAGGATTTTTCCGGCTGTTTTAGTCAATTCTTTCATTTGTACCGGATTTGGAGCACATAGATTAAATGGCCCATTGGCAGTTTCATGCTGAAGCAGAAACCGGATCGCTCTCACGTGATCTTCAATGTGAATCCATGATATCCATTGTTTACCACTGCCTATATAACCGCCAAGATAAAAGTCAAATGGCTTTAGCAATTGAGGTAATGCTCCGCCCTGTTTGCTTAGAACAAAACCTGTGCGCAATACCGGTACCCGGATGTCCATGTTTTTTAATTCTGATGCAGCTTCTTCCCATTTCCTGGTTACTTCAGCAAGAAAACCTTTCCCCGGCGGACTTTGCTCAGTGAATATTTCAGTTTCACTCTGC
>JBEPXQ010000226.1:0-1311 GCA_041641835.1 Bacteroidales bacterium | reverse complement strand
TCTGCCCGTAATAACCATTGGCAGAGCCCTGCAGCACAGCTTTCGGCTTATCCTTTGCCTGCTTAATGGCTTCCACTACCGCCCCGGTGGCTTTTATGCGGCTGTTGATTATCTTTTCTTTCTGACTTTTAGTCCATTTGGTGCCTGCTATGGGTTCTCCTGCAAGGTTGAGTATAGCATAATCGCCTGTTAGCTGATCCTGCCAACCACCAGGGGTTTCCGAATCCCATTCCAGGAGTTTTACATTCGAAGGAAATGAACTCTGATGCCTGGAGGGTGAACGGCTAAGGCCTATCAATTCATGTTCCTCTTTCATGAAACTGGTAAATGCCCGTCCTATCAAGCCTGTTATGCCCGTTATTATTATTCTCATTTTAGTATTGTTTTGAATAAAACATTCAAGAGCAAAACAAGATGAAGGTGCTTTTGTTTTTTTGTTAGATGTCTGAAGCTCTGCGGAATTCTTTCTCCCTGTCAAAAATGTATCTGTAAGTGACATGAACTTTCTTTATCTCGGCTCCGATCTTTTCCACTACGCGCATCATTTTAGGATTGAAGTCACCTATCCAGTTCATCTCCAGGTGTTCATACTTGAATGAGGGTTGTTTGTTCATTTCCGTGAATGCTTTTATTATGGCACCATCCACACCTTTACCCTGAAATTTAGGGATAACACCGAAAATAAGTCCCAGAACTTTTGTTTGTGGTTTAAAACTTTTCAGAAGAAGCAATTTGAATTTAGCCCACCAGTTAAATTTACCATTCAGATGCTTAAACAGTTGGTTCATTTCAGGCAGCATTATAAAAATGGCAATGGGTTCTTCGTTGTAATACCCAAGCCATATAAGGCGTTCATCCATAATAGGTTTAATCTTCTTCAAAAGCGAATAGGCCTGTGATTCCGACATTTCTCCCACACCTTTAAATTTTGCCCACGCTTTATTAAATACATAGCGGAAGTCTTCAGCGTATTTTCTCAGATTTTTCCGGTCGATATGTATAAAAGAATAATTCTGATCTTTACTTACCATTGAAGCTTTTCGCTCTACTTCTTCAGGCAGTGAAACATTTTTCATGCTTTTGTAATAGGTGTATTGCTTGAAAAACAGTTTAAAACCATAGTTTTCGAAAAGCTCCTGATAATATTTGAAGTTGAAATGCATGCCATAATTTGGCTCAAAGAAACCTTCTGTAAGTAGGCCCCACCATTCATTCCTGTCACCAAAGTTCACAGGGCCGTCCATGGCTTCAAAGCCTTTTGTGCTAAGCCAGGTTTTAGCTGTATCAAAAAGCAGATTCGCCGCCTGTTGA
>JBEPXQ010000225.1:0-4208 GCA_041641835.1 Bacteroidales bacterium | reverse complement strand
TTCTTTTCTTCTTCTACTTCTTCCACTACTTTACCGCGGCTGATGATGGCTTCGGGGTCACCTTCCACTTTTTCAGCTTTTCCACCTACTACAGTGTCTTTTTCAGCCTCAGGCTCATCATTATTGGCCGGATACTGTTCCTCCTGTTCGCCTGTGGAGTGAACCTGTGCAGAATCCTGATCGTTCTCATCGTCAGAACCTGTAGGGTTATTACATGCAGCCAGTGATACCACCACTGCGATTGCCATTAATTTAAAGAATACTTTTTTCATAATTGTTTGGATTTATTGGTTTGTTCTAAGCTAACAAAGATAATAATTATGCTGCATGTATCCATAAACATGCCAAACAATTTTTTTCTTAATCCCTTTTTATCACTTCAAACCAATTTTATTTCATTAAACATCATTACTGAACACATGAAGTGTTTGGAGAACAACACATAAAAATGCTGATTTGTTTTTACAAATTATTTTTGATGATTTCCCGTCATTTTCAACAATAAACAACATGAATCTCACGTTATTTGATCAGTTTTCTTCAAAACAAAAGTGCGAATGTACTTTTCATAATCATTTTGAAGGTTTGGTTTGAAGAGGGTGTATCAGGAAGCGCAGATTAATTTGACTTTTTTGATTTCATGTAATTAATTTTCCTCAAAGCTGCTTCTGGTCCACCCTCTTTTATATTTTTGCATAAAAATTAATATGCTTTCATATATTCATTGGAGTGTTGATCCCACCCTGATCAGTTTTGGCGGTTTCGAGATAAGATATTACGGTTTACTGTTTGCTACAGGATTCATCCTGGGCTACTTTATCATGCAACATATCTTCAACAAAGAAAATATCCCCCAAAAGGAACTTGACCTGCTTACCACCGTGGTGGTGATAGGAACAGTGCTGGGCGCACGCCTGGGGCATGTATTTTTTTATGACTGGGATTATTACCAGCACAACATAACCGAGATATTCATGGTATGGCACGGCGGGCTGGCCAGTCATGGTGGAGCTGTCGGTATTATGCTGGCACTGATCTATTATATCCCGCGTTCAAAGAAAAGATCCTACCTGTGGATACTCGATCGCCTGGTAATACCCACTGCCCTTGCCGGCGGATTCATCAGGCTGGGAAATCTTATGAATTCGGAAATAATAGGGAAACCAGCTGAAGTGGCCTGGGCATTTGTGTTTGAAAATGTGAGCAGGGTACCGCGTCATCCCGCCCAGCTTTATGAAGCCATTGCTTACTTTTTAATAGCCGGGCTGCTCTATCTTATCTATCGTAAACATCAGGAAAAAACTCCCCGCGGCAGGATACTGGGCTGGTTTTTCCTGCTGGTATTTACTTTCCGGTTTTTTATTGAATTTCTTAAAGCCAACCAGGTTGCGCAGGAGGCCGACATGACTATCAATATCGGCCAGCAATTGTCAATCCCATTTATAATAGCAGGAATCGGGCTGCTCATTTATTCATACAGCCAAAAAGCCAAAATAACCGGCAGGGAAGAAGGTGATACTTCCGAGGAAGAAAAAAAACAGCAACCCATCGAAAATTAACCCGGCTTTAATTCCTGCTGACAATCAAATAGCTGCACAAATTCATTGTTTGCACACAAACGGCCTGCTTCTTTAGAATGCTTTTAGAATAAAAAATCCCTGAAACAAACCCGCGGAAGTTTGTATTTTTGGACAAAAGATGATTTATGGATAAATATAAGCTGCTGGTTGAGCAAGCCTGGGAGAAGCGCGATAAGCTTCAGGAAGAGGAAACCAGAAAAGCCATTGAAGATGTGCTTGACATGCTGGATAAAGGCAAGCTGCGCGTGGCAGAGCCAAAGGGAAACGGATGGCAGGTAAATGAATGGGTGAAGAAAGCCGTGATTCTGTATTTCCCTATCCGCCGGATGGAGGAAATAAGCGTGGGGCCGTTCCGGTTTCATGATAAAATGGCATTGAAACAGAACTACAAAGAACAGGGTGTAAGAGTGGTACCACATGCCGTGGGCCGTTATGGTGCTTATATATCCAAAGGTGTGATTATGATGCCGTCTTATGTTAATATAGGAGCATATGTGGACGAGGGGTCCATGGTGGATACCTGGGCTACTGTTGGCTCCTGTGCACAGATAGGTAAAAATGTTCATCTGAGCGGTGGTGTTGGCATAGGGGGCGTGCTGGAGCCGGTGCAAGCCGCCCCTGTAATAATTGAAGACAATTGTTTTATCGGTTCACGCTGCATTATAGTGGAAGGCGCACTGGTGGAAAAGGAGGCCGTATTAGGAGCCAACGTGGTAATCACCCAATCCACCAGGATTATTGATGTAACCCGGGATGAGCCTGTGGAGTATAAGGGTCGTGTACCATCCCGGTCGGTAGTTATCCCCGGGTCTTATACCAAAAAATTCCCTGCAGGGGAATACCAGGTGCCCTGCGCGCTGATCATAGGAAAACGCAAAGAGAGCACCGACAAAAAAACTTCACTGAATGATGTGCTGAGAGATTTTAATGTGGCTGTCTGATGAATAAAAGATTCCTGGTAATACAAACGGCTTTCATAGGTGATGCCATTCTTGCCACCGCTTTACTGGAAGAATTGCATCACAATTTCCCGGATGCACAAATAGACTACGTGGTGCGGCAGGGAAATGAAGCCTTGTTTGAAGGGCATCCCTTTATCCATAATCTTTATATCTGGGATAAATCAAGGTTTAAAACGATCAATCTGCTGCAGCTTGCCCGGCTAATCAAAGCAGAGAAATATGACCGTCTTATTAACCTTCACCGCTTTTTATCATCAGGAATTATTACCAGATTTGCTAATGCAGATATCAAGGCCGGTTTTGATAAGAATCCAATGTCTTCTTTTTTTGATATTAAAGAAAGTCACATTATTGGTGATGGAAGGCACGAAGTGGACCGGAATGCGTCTCTCATAAAAGACATTTCCAGTGAGCGGATACGAAAACCAGGATTGTATCCGGGTAAAAAACATTTTAGTAAGGTTGAAAGCTACAAGGATAGCCCTTATATTTGCGTTGCTCCCACATCCGTGTGGTTCACAAAGCAAATGCCTGCAGACAAGTGGCTTGAAATGCTGATCCAGCTGGATAAAAAATACACGGTTTACCTGCTGGGATCACCTTCGGATATAGAAGCCTGTGAGCTGATTTCAGGATTTTTTCGCGACAGAAAAGTGGATAATCTGGCCGGAAAGCTCAACCTGCTGGAGTCGGCTGCACTGATGAAAGATGCTGTAATGAATTATGTGAATGATTCAGCACCCATGCACCTGGCTTCAGCTATGAATGCGCCGGTTACAGCTATTTTCTGTTCCACCATTCCTGATTTTGGATTTGGCCCCCTATCAGATAAAAGTTTTATCGTGGAGAAGAAAGAAGAGCTATATTGCAGGCCATGCGGGATCCATGGAAGGGCAAAATGCCCGGAGGGGCATTTCCGCTGCGCCAAAGAGATTACAATAGAACAACTGCTTGAGCCGTTAAAATAAGGTATGAAGATGGACGAAGAGATAAAAAAAGCTGTAAAGGTTTTAAAAGACGGTGGGATCATAGTTTATCCCACGGACACCATCTGGGGAATTGGCTGCGATGCTACCAACACCAAAGCGGTGAAGCGTATCTATCAGCTAAAGAAAAGAATTGGTGATAAGACCTTTATAGTGCTGCTCAGCGACAGGGAGCAGATCAGCAATTATGTTGACGATGTACCTGAGATAGTCTATGACTTGCTTGACAGCTACGAAAAGCCACTCACCATCATTTACAACAAAGCTAAAAATCTGGCAAAAAATCTTATCCGGGAGGATAAAACCATTGCCATAAGAATATCCCGCGATGAGTTTTCCAAAAGACTGATTGAAGAGTTCGGCAGTCCCATTGTTTCCACCTCAGCAAATTTTTCAGGCGATTACAATCCGCTTACCTATACCATGATCTCCAAAGGCATCCTGCAGGGTGTGGATCATGTGGTGGACCTCCACCGAAAATCCATGAATGAAGTAAAACCCTCCACCATCATCAGGTTTCACGAGAACGGTGAGTTCGAGATCATCAGGTCGTGAGCTCAGCAGGCTAAGTCCTAAAGTGTAGCCTAAATATCCATAAGGGTTCGGTGTTCGGTGTTCGGTGTCCCGACCTTCGGTCGTGGATGCTCAAAAAACTATGAAATCGAAGATTTCTGGTTTTT
>JBEPXQ010000224.1:0-4221 GCA_041641835.1 Bacteroidales bacterium | reverse complement strand
GAAACCGACCATTGATAATCAGGTGCTGTTCCACTGGTTAAGTTGGTGAAATTTACCATTCCGTTTTTGCATATTTCCGTGGTGTCCGCGTTCACACTCACCACCGGCTCTTCCACTACAGTCAGGTCGATGGTGTCGGTTTTAACACCGCAGATGCCGTTGTCGGCTTCCAGTACGATCTTGTAATTGCCTGGTGAGTTGTAAGTGTGTGACGGCGACTGCTGCATAGAAGTATTGTTGGCCGAGGCGGTGTCGCCGAAATTCCAGTTGTAGGCAGCCGCTGAATTACAGCTGTAACCAAATCCGGTTATGGTATTGTTGATAAATTGAACCGGATCGCCCGTGCAGGCAGTGTCTGTTGAGGTTTTAATATCCACAACCGGGGGCTGATATATTCTGATATTACTGACGGTTGCTTTGGTATAATCACAATCATTGTATGCCGTCACACTCACCGTAAAGTAATTGTTGGGCTGATGACAGGAAGTGGTATCAAAAGTGTGAGTAATAGTGTCGTTGATAAACGGTTGATTATAGCTCCAGGTTATATTAGGTGTTCCGTCGCCAAAATCCCATACATAATAGGTTCCGGGCGAGTTGGACTGATATTGACTCATCACAAACTGGAAGGTCTGAGGAGCACATCCCTGCGTATAACCCAAAGAGCTGATACCAATAGCCGGGTTACTCTGGTTGGTTACCGTGTAAGCCGTGTCCCAGGTACATCCGGAGGTATCGGTTACAGTCATGGTAAGATTAAACAGGCCAAGTGAAGTATAGGTGTGGCTGACCGGGAAGTCGCCATTGAGATAAGTATTGCTTTGGCTGTCTCCCCACTGGATATTGTAAGAGGCCACCGCACCGGGATGCTGGGTGGAGTTATCCACGTTCAGCGTGAAATCAGGATTGGAAAGTGAGGGGGAGTTTTCGCAGTTACTGAAGGATGATATGGGATCCAGGTCACTAATGGCGATATGCGGATCGTTTTCAATATTTACGGTTTTCTGCACGCTGGCAGTGCAGCCTGCAGTATCGGTTACTGTGAGCGAGACCATGTAGGTGCTTCCCTGGCAGGTATTAAACGAATATTGATGTACCGGGGATGAACTGTTGGATGTGTTGCCGTCGTTAAAATCCCAGGCATAGCTAACAGCGCCTTGTGCATTCTGTATGTGAGGTTGGAACTGAATGTCTGTTCCGGCAGGGGCATTGTTGGGTGTGAAACTGAAATCAGCCGTAAGATTGCACTGGGCCGTAGCATTATTTACGCCGCTCAGCATCAAAATTAAAAATAATGTACTTATTAAAAAAGAGTGCTTATTAGTCATTTCAAAAGTTTATTATTCATTGTTTCCAGTGGCAAAAATAAGGTAGCGCCAAGAGTCATGGCAAGTATTTGGCTAATTATTGGAACGCAATTCCATAATTGGGAATAGCCATTTTAAAAATGCTCATTTATGCTGTTTATGAAAAAAGTCATTATAGCCATAGAGAGCAGGTGTGGTAATAATAGTAAAACAATCCCATTTCAGGAATAATCCTTTCGAAAGCAACCTTTAGAAAAAATAACTGTCAATATTTAAAGAATAAGGAGAATAAGGTAGTGATTCAAAAGAATTTTATTATTTTTAACCTAATTGTTAAACCTAAGCCCGGAGGAACCTTTTTATGCAAAAATTATTTACCCTCATTTTCTTACTGATTCCTTTTTTTATGAACTCCCAAAACAGCTATAAGCTTGTAAAGGATGATGCTGTGTACAGGGAAGGAGTAGGATATTTAATTAACCCACCTCACCAATTTGGGTATGAGAAAAAGCAGTTTCTGATGAAAGGAGATACTGTAATGCTCGGTAACACCTATAAGAAGCTGTACGAAACCAACTATGATTCAATCATTAGCACCAAAACCTATATTGGTGCTATACGTCAGGATTCTGATTCCAAGGTGTATTTCGTGAAAGAGAACTCTTTTTATTTCCACAGCATGTTTCATCCCGATTTTACAGATAGCACGGAAGTAATGTTGTATGACTTTAATATTGGAATTGGGGACACAGTGATGGTATCCAATTATATGGATAGTATTAAGGTAGTGGTTGATGAAGACAGCGTCCTGATCAATGGAGAATACAGAAAAAGATGGCAAATGCGCGATAAGTCTTCTTTTCCAAACTATCATTGGATAGAGGGGATTGGCAGTACAAAAGGGTTGTTTTCACCTGCTTTAGAGGAAGATGAGAATAAGTTTTCCTTGAATTGCTACGAAGACCTCCATGTATTCTGGAATAATCCGGAGATATCCTCAAACTGCTATACCGTAGGCAGCGTTGAAGCAAAGCGTGCAGTGGCCGTGGAGATTTTTCCCAATCCTGCCATCAGTCATATCACTGTAAAGTGCGAAGCTAATTCTGTGGCCGCTATGGATATCTACAATCTAGCCGGGCAGTTGATCCTCAGCAAAGAGTTGGATAACAATGTATCAAGCATCAGTGTATCCGGCTGGAATCCCGGCCTGTATTTCATCCGGATTAATACCGGCAACGGCATTATAACAAAGAAAGTAGTGGTGAAGTGAGAGTGATTCTTTTAACCTAATCGCAGTATATCAAGCAGTTCATCCAGTTCTGCCGTCTTGTATTCCTGTTTTGTTTGCTGATAGCTGAACATGAGGTTGTTGATCATCCGCTGCAGGATAACAGAGTTGGAGCAGGGTACAAAGAAAGTATCCTGTGCTTGAATTTTGATTTTCTTCAAAAACTGGGAAATTTCGTTACGGGTAAAGATAACACCTTTATTAAAAGGGTTGATATAAAATAGTATATCTTCTTTTTTAGCCTGTAATGGGAGGGGTGAGTCCACATAAGACAGTATAAAGTGTTCGGGCAGGTTTACCCCGAAAATAGGGATATCTAACTTTTGTGCTATCACCGAATACAGGCTGCCCAGGGATATGGGATTACCTTTTTTGAATAACAGCAGGTCATTAATAAAGGTATTTTCAGGAGCATAGAAGTTTTCTTTGTTTTCCTTAAATCCGTGGATGTCGAAGAAGACATGATTGAGTATCTTGATCTGTTCCAGTGCCGTCAGGTTCATGTTGAGTTCCAGCCAGGCATCCTTCCTTATCAGGTCGATCTTCTTTCTTACCTGTTCAGTATTCAGTTCAGGGTAGCGGTATTCCGCTATCAGCAGCATGCCACTAAGCAGATCCTGCTCCTTGCTGTTTTTCCAGATTTTAAGCTGTTGCTTTACATACCCCAGGTTAAGTTTAGATATAAGCTGGTCAAGCCTTTTGCGGCGGGTATTATCCACTACCTCATAGCTGGCATTTTTAAGGTGATCCCTGGCTTCAATACCAAATGACAGGATCCGGTGCTCCACATCTCTGTAGATATTGGTATCCGGGTCATCCAGTAATTTGATCAGCGCGTTTAGTTCCCTTTTTGTTTCCATGGTGAATGAATAATAGTGTCAAGTACAAGTTCTATCAAATTCTTCACGGCCGCTTTGTGATCCCTGCTATAAGCGCCGGCTGCGCGGTTTGCTATAATTGCACATACTGTTAGCGTGTTGTGCCCTAATTGTCGTCCTAAAGCATACAGCGCAGATGTTTCCATTTCATAATTTGCCACAGGGATGCCTTTCCAGCTAAAACCTGCCAGCTTTTGGTTCTGCATCTCATCTGAAGGTTCTATGCGCAACTGTCTTCCCTGTGGAGCATAAAAGCCCGGGGCGGTGACCGTTATCCCGCGATGCAAATCATCAGGAAAAAGGCTGTCGAGCTCATGAGAGTTTTCCACTATATATGGTCTGGAGCGGCCTGGCTGCCACTGGCTATGCTCCATAAATGCCTTCACAGCTTCATGATCCACCACATGCTCGTCCAGCCTGTAAAAGGTGGCCAGGTTATCTATGCCTAAACCGTATTTGCTTATTACAAAACTGTCCACATTCAAAGAAGAGTGCAGCGCACCGGAGGTGCCAAGTCTGATCAGGTTTAGCCGGCGTTTGCTTTGCTTCTCACGGCGGTTTTCCAGGTCGATATTGGCAAGTGCATCCAACTCATTTACCACAATGTCTATATTGTCGGTTCCTATGCCGCTCGACATTACCGTGAGCCGTTTGTTGCCTATCCGGCCCGTATGTGTGACGAATTCCCTGTTGGCAACCTGATGCTCCACCTCATCAAAGTAAGATGAAATGGCTTCAACCCTTCCCG
>JBEPXQ010000223.1:0-4224 GCA_041641835.1 Bacteroidales bacterium | reverse complement strand
GTTTCTAGACCACACATATGCCCTGGTGCGCCAAGCTGTGGAAAACTATCTGGAACGCGGATTTGAGCACCTGAGTGTTAACTTTGGCTGCACGGGCGGTCAGCACCGTTCGGTTTACAGTGCCAATTATGTTGCCAAACGCCTAAGCGAAGAGTTTGATGTGAATGTGAAATTGAAACACCGGGAACAGGAAGGCATATAAATTTCTAACCGGATTTTGGTTCAAAACAGCATAAAAGCCTGAAGATGAAAAAAGGAATGATATTCGCAGCAGGCCTGGGGACCAGGCTGAAACCAATGACAAACACAAAGCCCAAAGCTCTGGTGAAAGTTGCAGGAATGACATTACTGGAAAGGGCTATAAAAAAATTATCCACAGCCGGTGTCAGCGATATCATCATCAATATTCACCATTTTGGGAATGAGATACTGAATTTTATTTCCAGCTCAGATAATCTACCCGGAGTTAACATCAGTATTTCTGATGAAATGGATTTACTGCGTGATACCGGCGGAGGCCTTAAACATGCGGCCCGGTTTTTTGATGATGATCAACCAATCGTGCTTTACAATGTGGATGTATTATCAGATATCGACCTGAAGAAAATGCTTGGGCATCATGAAGAAAAAATGGCTTTAGCTACTGTGGCAGTGAGATCACGCGACAGTTCCCGATACCTTCTTTTTGATGAGCAGTACCATCTGAAGGGATGGGAAAACATCAAAACCGGAGATCAGAAAATTCATACAGGCAAACCGGATGACTTGAAGCGGCAGGCATTTAGCGGTGTCCACATTATCGATCCTTCTCTGCTTAACTTCATGCCCGCCAAAGAAGTATTTTCAATAATTGAAGTTTACCTGTCGCTGGCTTCAGATCATGTCATAGCTGGCTACAACCATGATGAGGATTACTGGTTCGATCTTGGTACAAGTGAAAAACTTGCCAAAGCCGAAAACTTTCTGAAAAAACAGGAAAACAACAGTTATTTACTGTGATGCAGTATATTATATAAATCAAGCACCAGCCTGAGGTATTTTACTACCACCTGCAATTAAGTGCCTCACGTTGGTTTTTTTTGTAGATTTGATCAACACTAATAAAACAGATCATTGTGGAAACATTTCTTGGAAAGGTAGCCCACCATATCCTTGACCAGCATAAAGAAAACAGCGAACACCTGGCAGTAATACTTCCCAGCCGCCGGGCAGTGGCATATCTTAAAAGGGAACTTAAAGAGCAGAACAAATCCGGGATTTTGTGGATGCCTGATATATTTTCCATCGAGGACTTTATTTATGAAGCTTCCGGTTTTGATGAGATCGACCCCACTGCCCTGATCATAGAATTGTTTCGCATACACCAGGAAATTGAACATGGCGACAAGGCCTCCCTGGAGAGCTTTTTGAGCTGGGTACCAATGATGGTGCAGGATTTTAATTCCATAGATGAAAATCTCGCGGATGCTTCACAACTGTTTACCTTTTTGAGTGAAGCCAAAGCTCTGGAAAAATGGAGGCCGGACAAGGAGAACCTCACGGTGAATGAAAAACAGTATGTTGCATTTTTCAGGCTGCTAAATACCTACTACAGCAAACTGCGAAGCAGCCTGCTTAAGCAGCGCAAAGCATACCAGGGCATGGCAATGAGAGCTGTTTATGAATCAAATCTGCTGCTAAATCACGAGAAGTGGCAGCACTACTTATTTGCAGGCTTTTATGCCCTCACCAGGGCTGAGGAGGAACTGATAAAATCATTGAAGAAAGAGGGTAAGGTAAGTCAACTATTTGATGCTGACCCTTATTACCTGGACAATGCCTATCATGAAGCCGGTAAGTTTTTAAGAAGCAAATACAAAGATCAGAATTTCAGATGGCTTTCAGAATCCTACCGGGAAAAAGACGGCCGGATTACAATTACAGGCATTCCTGGCAATACAGGTCAGGCAAGATATGCCGGACAGCTCATTAACGACCTGCTACTCAAGGGTGATAAAAACAAAAATGAGGAAGACACAGAACGTCATCTGGCAGTAATCCTTGCTGATGAAAGCCTGCTGCTGCCTGTACTCAACAGTTTACCGGACAAAACACCTGGAATCAACGTAACCATGGGATTCCCGGTGAGGCATACGGCTACAGCAAGCCTGCTGAGGATACTACTGAAGCTGATGCTGGAAAAGGAGCGGTACAACCGAAATACCATTCACGTTGATCACCTGATGCAGCTTTTCAATCTGCCTGTGATAGCCGCCATCAGTGTGAATGCTCATAAAAGCCGTTCACTATTACTCAAGAACAGGAAAGTATTCTACGCACCTGAAGACCTTGACAAGCTGCCTGATTCGCAACTAAATAAAATACTAAAAGGAAATTACAGCCCGGCGGAATATCTGGAAGAACTGATAAAGCTGCTGGACAATTTAAGGCAGGAGCTGTCCTCAGATAACAAGCTGAAAGTGGAAAGCCACAGTGCCACCATCATAACCGACCGCTTAACAGAAGTCAGGAAAATTATCAGAAAAACAGATGTACTGGAGAACTTCAATGATCTTGATAAGCTGTTGCGCAAAACAGTCCTTAATCATAGCCTGCCATTCACCGGCGAGCCCTTAAAAGGGCTTCAGCTGATGGGCATGCTTGAAAGCCGTGCCCTGGATTTTGAAAACATCATCCTGCTTTCAGTAAATGAAGGGTTTCTGCCGGCAGGCAAAACATATAACTCACTCATCCCTTTTGATATACGCAGAAAATTCGGACTGCCGACTTATTCGGATAACGACAGTATTTATGCCTATCATTTTTACCGGCTATTGCAACGATCAAAAAATGTGCACCTGCTGTATAATACGGAAGCAGGAACACTGGGAGGAAATGAACAGAGCAGATTCATCAAACAACTAAAACATGAATTGCCTTCATATAATCCGCGGATAAAGATCAGTGATAAGCTTTTACTACCCTCCCCTGCTGTTGCTTCAGAAAAAAAGATCAGCATAGAAAAAACCGGAAGCCTGATGCAAAGACTGCAGGAAATCCTGAAACCCGGATCCCATTCAGGGCTGTCAGCTTCAGGGCTTAGAACGCTCAGCAGCTGCAGCCTGCAGTATTACTTCCGCTATGTTTTAGGGCTAAAGGAAGTGGAAGAAATCGAAGAAACCATTCCTATGAATGTTTTTGGAAATGCTGTTCATCAGGTGCTTGAAGACATTTTCCGACCTTCAGAAAAAAGACTGGGTGAAAAGGTGGACGCAGAGCTTTTGAAAATTAAGCTGAAAAAAATAAGGCCGGATGTTATCCGCAGCCTATCAAAAGAATACCCCGAGGAATCACTCAGTTACGGGCGCAACCGCCTGATGGTTGAGCTGGCAGAGAATCTGATCCGGCGCTTCTTGCAGGTAGAAATTAAAACAGCAGCTCAAAAAGAGGTAATTGTTTTAAGTGTGGAAGAAGAACTGAAGCATACACTTGAAATGAATGGCACCGAGGTTTACTTCCGCGGACTGGCTGACAGAATTGACCGGGTAAACGGTACAACCCGTATTATTGATTATAAAACCGGAAATGTAGATTCAAATGCATTAAAACAAAATAATGATTTTGAACATATTGAGGATCTGAAATCAGGTGAAGCCATACAGGTGCTTTTCTACGACTGGCTTTACAGTAAAATGAAAGACACCAGTGAACAGCGCGAAGGCGGTATCATGATGCTGGCCAAACCAAAGGAACACTCCATCTTCTTCAAAATGAACAACAACCATGGAATCACGCAGGAAGTAAGGCAACATTTTGAGGAAGCTTTGCTTAGGGAAGTGAACAAGCTTCTGGATAAAAGTGTACCTTTTACTCAAACGGAAGATACTGACAAATGTTTATACTGTGATTTCCGCAATATGTGTAACCGCTAACGGAAATGAATAAAAACCCGGGTTGGTTTGTTTTACCAACCCAGGCTTAAAAGCTGATCAAATGTACTGTATATTCACAAAAAAATAAACCATGGAAAAGTCAACCGATTCCCCGAAAAAAGCCAGAAGAAAACTGCACTGGGCCCTTGTTCTTTCTGTTATTCTGCTCGCCGGACTCCTCTGGGTATTCTTCGACATGAATGCTGAAATAAACAAGCTGGAAAGCCTGCACCAGGATGAAGTAGAAAACCTTAAGCTTGACTTCCAGGAACATACACTGGAACACTATACTCAGAATTATGAATTGCTGTCA
>JBEPXQ010000222.1:0-4228 GCA_041641835.1 Bacteroidales bacterium | reverse complement strand
ACCTGAGTGTGAAAAGAGTTTTGTTTTCTAATGGCAAATTGGATTACTGTGAGGATGCACTTTTCAACCTGGCTGATTCACCCGAACTTGAAGGCAAAGGCACCTATCATTATTGGCGTGAAAATAAATGGAATATGATCGATCAGATTATAATATCGCGCAGTTTACTTGATGAAGATGGCTTGAAAGTTACCCAAACTCATCAATTAATTTTCAAACCGGAATGGATCCTGTTTGAAAATGAAGATGGAGAAAAAGTTCCTTCAAAAACATTTGGAAAAAACTATTATGGCGGTTACAGTGACCATCTTCCGGTTTATATTTATCTAAGGAAATAAATTCCTCCCCTCAGCGCTCGTCATAATTGATCTTTTTGGCAATATTACCCTGTTTGTCGTAGAATATCCATTCTCCTGTGCGGTTCCCGCTGGTCATATAGCCACGAAAGCGGATATTACCATCAGGATAATAGGTGACATAAGGGCCATGTTGGCGGCCTTCTTTATACCGGGCTTTGCTCCATACTGTGCCGTCACGGTAATAGGCCTTCCATTCGCCTGTGCGCTCGTTATTTTGCAGGCGGCCTTCCATCTTAACAGCGCCATCAGGATAATAGGAGATTTCTTTTACCACCTCCTTATCCTGATTATAAAACTTCACTGTTTTAGGATTGCCGTCATCCCATTTTTCCTCCACTTCCTTGCGCAGATTGTCCTTGCAAGCGGTGGCGCCCAGCAATAGCAGGCTCATCAGCAAATAAACCAGTGATCTCATAAGAAAAGTTATTGCCAAATATTACTTACGATTCTTTTTATATTCCTCATTCATCTTTTTTACTACTTCAGATGTAATGTCGAATGTATCCCGGGCAAACAGTATGTTGTTCTTGGCACTGGATTTTGCCAGGATATAGTCAAAGTTCTTGTTTTTATTATACCGGTCCAGAAAAGTTCTGACAGTATCCACCAGCTCCTGATTCATCCCCATGGTTTTATCAGCATACTGGGCGGCATATTCCTGCTGCAGCTGCATCAGGTCTTCCTGCTGGCGCATCAGCGCTTCTTCAGTCTGCTTTGCCTCATTGATGCTGATATTATCATTTTTCACCCTTTGCTGGTAATTAGCATAACGCTGCCTCAGATTACGCTCACGTCTCTCCAGTTCTTTTTTCATGGCCTCGCCTTCACCTTCCAGCTTGGCTTCCATGATCCTCACAAGTTCGTATTGGCTCAGTACAGAGTCGGTGTTTACATAAGCTATACGCAGGCCTTTTCCTGAAACACTAACAGTTTCTTCATTGACTGAAGTTGATTTTCCGCTATTCAGGTAAAGTACAAAAAGTACGATTACTGCTATTACCAGCAATACATTTACACCAATCAGAGCATTTAGTTTCTTTTCCATATAACAATATTAATTTCCGTATTTCGACATAAACTTAATTCGCATCAACCTGATTTCTTCTTCAGAATATTCATCTTCACCCAGCTCTTTCAGGGCTTCTTCTATGGAATCCGTATCGGCATCTTCCATAAAGTAATCCATAATGTCTTCCTGGTGGTACTGGTCCACCGTGTCATCAATATAATAGTCGATATTGAGCTTGGTTCCAGAGGCTACAATATGTTCGATCTCAGTAATCAGATCAGCTTTGGTTAAGCCTTTGGCATTGGCAATATCATCAAAGGACAGCCTGCGGTCGATACTTCGAATGATATGTACTTTTAATCCTGATTTGTTTACCACGGATTTCACCACCATATCATTGGGCCGGATTATATCATTTTCTTCAACATAATCTTTAATCAGATCAAGGAAAGGCTTGCCATACTTCACAGCTTTGCCCTGGCCTACGCCGGAAATCTGAATGAGTTCGTCCTGAGTAATGGGGAAGTTGATAGCCATTTCTTCCAGTGAAGGATCCTGGAATATAACAAAAGGAGGAAGGTCTTCGCGCTGTGATATTTTCTTGCGAAGATCTTTTAGCATGGAAAACAGGGTGTTGTCAACAGAGCTGGTGCGTCCGCTGGCCATTTGCTCCTGGTTTTCCATTTCCTCAAAGTCTCGGTCTTCTGCCATCATAATTGAATATGGGTTTTCCAGAAATTCATTTCCTTTATCAGTAATTTTGATCAGTCCGTAATTCTCAATATCTTTTTTCAGCAGTCCGTGGATAATTCCGTAACGAATAGCTGCCGACCATAATTGCTTATCCTGGTCATTCCCTGTGCCAAATATATCTAATTTATCGTGTTTATACGCAGTTATTTCACTGGTTTGTTTTCCCAAAAGTACATCTATCAAATGGTTGGGTTTAAACTGTTGTCTTACAGCTAATACTGTCTTTAGTATCAGTTTTACGTATCCATTGCCCTCAAAGGTTTCCTTTGGATGCACGCAATTATCACAGGTTTCACAATTATCTCTCTGATAAGTTTCACCAAAATAATCAAGCAGCACTTTTCTGCGGCACATGGCAGTTTCGGCATAGGCAACAGTTTCTGTCAGCAGTTGCCTGGATATTTCCTGTTCGGCCACTGGCTTTCCCTTGAGGAATTTTTCCAGCTTTACAATATCATCATAGGAATAAAACACCAGGCAGTGACCTTCACCACCGTCGCGTCCTCCGCGTCCAGTTTCCTGATAGTAACTTTCCAGACTTTTAGGAATATCATGATGGACCACAAAACGGATATCAGGCTTATCAATTCCCATTCCAAAAGCTATGGTAGCCACAATAACATCAGCTTCCTCCATCAAAAACATATCCTGGTTTCTGACTCGTGTGGCCGAATCAAGTCCTGCATGATATGGTAGTGCATTAATGCCGTTAACCTGCAGCGTTTCTGCAATTTCCTCCACCTTCTTCCGGCTGAGGCAATAGACAATTCCTGATTTTCCGGGCTTATCCTTGATGAATTTGATGATATCTCTAAGGACATTCTGGGTTTTGGGCCTTACCTCATAGTAAAGGTTGGAGCGGTTAAAGGAGGATGCATAAATATTAGCCTCTTTTATCTCCAGGTTCTTGATGATGTCTTCCTGTACCTTGGGTGTAGCAGTGGCCGTTAATGCAATCACCGGCACATCCTGCCCCATTTTTTGGATTGTTGGTCGTAGCCTGCGGTATTCCGGGCGGAAATCATGGCCCCACTCCGAGATACAGTGTGCTTCATCCACGGCAATAAAAGAAATCTTGACATTACTGAAAAATTCAATGTTTTCTTCCTTTGCCAGCGACTCAGGAGCAACATACAGCAGTTTTGTTATTCCCCTGCGCACATCATTCTGTACACGCAATAATTGATTCTTCGTAAGTGAGGAATTCAGCACGTGTGCTATCCCTTCTTCCGTGCCATAATTACGGATCACATCAACCTGGTTTTTCATCAGGGCTATTAGCGGTGACACCACTATGGCAGTCCCTTCCTGAATAAGTGCAGGCAACTGATAACACATGGATTTACCGCCCCCGGTTGGCATAATCACAAAAGTGTCGTTTCTGTTTAAAACGCTTTTTATGATCTCCAACTGATTGCCTTTAAAGCTTGTAAATCCAAATATTTGCTTTAGTAGCTTATGTAGTTGATTGTCAGATGCTTTCATTGTTAAATCCCCAGATTCGCTTGGAGAAGGAAATCAAAAGTACGAAAAATTAATGATTGTTGTTCCCTATTTGAATAAAGTTTGCAAATATATATTATTCGTTCAAATGATTTCATTTTTCCGGTCTATAATCTTCGTCTATTTCCAAAAAATGGATATTCAGGCATTAAGAAAGGTTTTCTATTTCATGATAAATATAATACATTCAGTTTGATATAGCTACTTTTTCATCAGTATTTTTATCGGTTTAATTAATCAGTCTTTAGTTACCTTTGCAAAAATCAAAATATAATACGTTTTGGAAAACCGAGATATTATCAAAACTGCTGCCATTTCAACCATACAAAAAGAAGCAGAGGCTGTAAGTTCATTGCAAAACAAGGTGGGTGAAGACTTTATATCTCTTGTTAATCTGGTGTTAAAGAGTAAGGGGCGCTTTATTATTACCGGAATTGGAAAAAGTGCACTAATTGCTTCCAAAATTGTAGCCACATTGAATTCCACTGGTACTCCATCGGTTTTTATGCACGCGGCAGATGCTATTCATGGTGACCTGGGGCTGGTTCGTGAAGATGACATAGTGATGTGCATATCAAAGAGTGGCAGCACCCCTGAGATAAAA
>JBEPXQ010000221.1:0-4233 GCA_041641835.1 Bacteroidales bacterium | reverse complement strand
GAAGAAATTCGTCAGCGCACGATGAACTTCTTTATTATGCTGTAATCATTATTACTTAACCTTATAAAAATTCATAAAGTCAGTTAATTTAAAAAATAGCAAGAATTATTTTATCATATGGGTACAGCTAAAAGAGAAATCGCAGGGAGATTTGGCTTGTCTTCAATGCAAATAATCATTTTTTGGCAATATAATGTCTGTATTTCCCTTCTACCGATTTTTAATCAGTTCTAAATAGACATCTAACTTGCAGTATGCTAAACTGCCACACTGTTGGTCTTTAATCTGATCCACAAATAAATGAAAGCCTGTAGGCTATTTTTTTCTACTTTTGCATCAGCATTCATTAAGAAACAATACCATCCATGTCACACGTTAATATTTTTTCCGGGCGCGCCACCCGTTACCTGGCTGAAAAGATCGCTGAGAGCTACGGAACCAGCCTGGGAGAGGTGATCGTATCCACGTTCAGCGACGGTGAATTTCAACCTTCCTTCGAGGAAACCATCCGTGGGAATGATGTATATATCATCCAGTCAACCTTTGCGCCCAGCGAGAACCTGCTGGAGCTCTTGCTAATGGTGGACGCCGCTCGCCGTGCTTCTGCAAAGCGAATTGTGGCAATGATCCCGTATTTTGGCTATGCCCGCCAGGATCGCAAGGACAAGCCCAGGGTTTCCATCGGTGCTAAGCTGATCACCAATTTGCTGGTGGCTTCAGGAGTGGACCGCATCATCACGATGGACCTGCATTCCGACCAGATTCAGGGATTTGTTGACCTGCCGGTGGATCACATGTATGCTTCCTCCATCTTTGTACCCCATCTGAAAAAAATGGATCTGCCCGAACTGGTTGTTGCAACACCAGACACCGGCGGAACCAAAAGGGCTGCGGCCTATGCCAACTTTCTCAAAACCGATTTGGTGATCTGCTTTAAGCAGCGCTCAAGAGCTAATGTGGTGGATTCAATGACTATTATTGGTGATGTGCAGGGAAAAGATGTGGTGCTGGTTGATGATATCATCGATACTGCCGGAACCATATGCAAGGCTGCCGGCATTATGATGGAAAAAGGGGCCAGAAGTGTCAGAGCGGTCTGTACTCATCCCATCTTCTCAGGCAAAGCCTATGAAAGAATTGAAGAGTCAGCATTGCAGGAAGTTATCGTTTCAGATACCCTGCCCACAAAAGCTCACCAAAAGATTTCTGTACTCAGCACAGCCGATCTGTTTGCAGATGTTATAAGTCGGGTGCACAATCAGCAGTCAATTAGTACTCACTTTGAGTTTAAAACCCTGCTGTAGGAAAATGAAATAATTACAATAATCAATGGAATTTTTATTGTAATACAGAGATTTTTATTACTTTTGCGCTCTGATTTTTTGGGGACACAGGTATAACCCCTGTGTTGGTAAATGTAAACAGTACAAAACGAAATATCATGAAAACAGTAGAACTGAAGGCTTCTGTCAGAGACACCAAGGGCAAATCAGAGGCTAAGAAATTACGTGACAATGGAAGAGTGCCTGCAGTGATGTATGGGGGCGAAAAAGAATTGCCTGTTTCCGTTGATTACAAGGAACTTGAAAAGATAATATTTACTCCTGACAGATACTTTATTACACTGGATATTGAAGGTGAAAAACATAGTACCATTATTCAGGAACAGCAGTTTCACCCTGTAACTGACAAAATAACGCATGTGGATTTCCTTGAATTTACAGAAGACCAGCCGATCGTGATGAATATCCCGGTTCGTACTGTTGGTGTATCTCCCGGAGTTATGGCCGGCGGAAACCTGTTCACAAAGATGCGCTATGTGCTTATCAAAGCCCTGCCCAAGGATATGCCTGAAAAGGTTGAAATCGATATTTCAAAACTCAATATCAATATGGCTGTTCACATTGAGGATCTGCCATCAGAGAATATCGAATATCTCGCGGCCCCTGAAGCTACAGTAGTGGCTGTTGTGGCTGCCCGCGACACTGTGCTGCCTGAAGATGAGGAAGCTGAAGACGAAGAAGGCGAAGAAGCAGAAGGCGCTGAAGAAGGCGAAGAAAAAGAAAATGCAGGAGGAGAAGAGTAATTCTTCTTTTAAAATACCAGGAGCCGGGTTGTTTCAGCCCGGCTTTTTTTATGTCCCGGATGCCGGTTTTCCCTCACTGAAAAAAGGCCTTTAAGCCTGCTGAAATATGAACTTTTCCCGGGAGCACCTTGTTAGACTGTCACATAAATTTCAAACTGCTAAATCGCTGGAAAATGAAGAAGCTGAACCTTTCAAATAAACTTACGTCACTGCTTTTGGCACTGTGGGCTACTTTTATGGCCGGACTTGGACAGGTAATGGCACAGCAACCCTCGAATCTGCCACCGGCAGATACTGATCCTTTAGGTTTTTTTGAGTCCACAACCAATATCATCGTATTTATAATACTACCTGTTGTGATCATTATTCTTTTTGGCATATGGAGGCACAAAACAAATAAAATGCAAAAACGCAAACAGCAGGAGAAAGAGGATGAAAAAGCAGATGATAAATCGGAAAATATTTAGCCCTTATGGAGGAGTATAAAGTAAAAATCAAAAAATCGGAGAAAATTACGCACGACGTACTGAGGTTTGTAACAGAAAAACCTGATGGCTATACGTTCAAACCCGGACAGGCCAATGAAGTAGCTATTGACAAAGATGGCTGGCGTGATGAAAAAAGACCCTTTACCTTCACCTCTTTACCAGATGATGATTTCCTGGAATTTAACATCAAAACCTATCCTGAACAAGACGGGGTAACCAAAAAGCTGCTGGAACTTGAACCCGGGGATCATTTTTTGCTGCATGAACCTTTTGGCACCATTCTGTATAAAGGAGATGGTGTATTTATAGCAGGAGGTGCCGGGATTACTCCCTTTGTGGCTATTTTTAGAAAACTTGATGAGGATAATGAGCTGCAGGGAAACAAGCTGATCTTCGGAAATAAAGAGGAAAAAGATATTATACACCACGAGGAACTGAAGGAAAAATTCGGTGACAATTTCATTAATGTATTATCCGAAGAGAAAAAGGAAGAATATGAACATGGAATGATTGACAGGGATATTATTGAAAAGTATGTTGATGACTATCAGCAGTACTTTTACCTGTGCGGCCCGCCTGAAATGATAAAAAACCTTGAGGAGACCATTAAAGACCTTGGTGTTAAAGATGACCTGATTGTAAAAGAAGGGAAGGAATAAAATTAATGGCCCGGGTTTATTAATTAAACGGAATTAACACTGAACATCTGTACTTTTTAATTATAGACCAAAACCACATTATCATGAAAAAAACTTTATTCACTTTGTTTCTGCTTGCAGGATTCTGCCTGCATTCCTTTGGCCAGATAGATCTTATGAAGGAGAAAATGGATGGGTCCACTCTGGTAATTATACCCGGACACATACTGGAGTATGAGGTAAATGCCTTTGGTTCATCATATGTGTTCATCGTGCATGTGAAGTCAGTAAAAGACGGCATTACCTTCGAATACAAAATGACCAACGAGAAAAAAACAAAAGGTATCGTGCATATTTCGGCACAAGCCATGCAAAAGGCCATAGAGCAAATGAATATGTTTTCTGGTGGAGAAGTGAAGCTGGAAAACCGAACCACACTATGGGTAAGTGAAAAGGTTTTCAAGAACCTCATCAGCTCTGGTAAGGCTAAGATTTCTACCGACAGCTGAAAATCCTATACAAGCCTGCAGGGTGCTGAAGCCCGTCATGATTTTAGCATTTATAACGCCATCAGCAATAAGAAGTTTGATAATATATCTTACGTTTATGCCCAGTCTGATGATGGATCAGTGAAATACTGGATTCACCTGAGTGAAAGGAATCCGCTGATACTTAAGATGGACCTGGGATGGACAATCACCCTAAAGAAACTCCGGATGGAATGATCGTTCATCTATCTTGAATTAATATCTTTTAACCAGTCCTGCTTTCAGTGGCAGGACTTTTTTTGATTTCTGATTTAAAAATTCCAGGCTTCCCTGAAAATCTTCAAATGTAATTTTCAGCGTGGCTTCAAACATTTAATTATCGGGGCTTGTTTTTGAATAAAACCAGCCATATGAAACATTTATTCAAAGTTATGATGATCATTGTATTATTTCCTTTGATAATACAGGGGTCAGTATCATGTGAAACAGATAAAACTATGGAAAAAGCAACATTTGGAGCCGGCTGTTTCTGG
>JBEPXQ010000220.1:0-4237 GCA_041641835.1 Bacteroidales bacterium | reverse complement strand
AGATTCCCCGTCAGCTTCAAGCCATATTTTTGAAGGTGAATCTACGGTTACGCTTGAGGCCCTCATCGTGGACACAAAAGGCAGCTTTAAATGGGTGCCTTTGTATAGCTTACGCAGGTGCATAACCACAGCAATTTTCCTCATTTTGCTGATGATCGTCAGGTCAAAAAGGCCGTCATCGGGGATGGCATTGGGTACCTGCTTCATGCCTCCGCCGTTATACTGGCATATTCCAACGTTCATACTAAAAAGGTCGGTGTTGATGGTGTGGCGAGCATTATCCACCGTTATCTGCGACTGGTTATGCCGAAACCTAAAAAGCCCTTGTGCAAGGGTAAGCATATAGGATAGCGCGTTACCTCGTCCTTTTTGTTTCAGGATATTAGTTCTTTTAGCCACCAGGGCATCAAAACCAAGTCCGGCAATATTGATAAAAAAGCGCGAATCAGTAAGATTTCCCAGCTGGTATTCAACAGTGCCGGCATCCTGCAACAAGGTTTTGCATCCGGCAATTACATCAATGGCTTTACTGTAATTATGTGGAATTCCAAACATTCTGCCCCAGTCATTTCCGGTTCCAATTGTAATTGCACCCAGGGTTATATCTGCAGTAGGAGCCTCATCTTGCATGAAAATGCCGTTTACCACCTCATTAATAGTGCCGTCACCGCCAACAGCAATAAAGTATCTGTAGCCTTGTAATATGTGATCCCTTACAAGCGGGATGACGTGCCCATGGTACTCGGAAAACTTGTAGCTGAATTGCAGCCCTCTTTCTTTCAGCAGCCTGTGTATTACAGGCCAGTCTTTACCTCCTTTTCCCGACCCGGCATTGGGATTTATAATTACTAGCCACTTCTTTTCCATCAGTAGTATATAATAAGTGACAAAATTATAAACATTTCTGCAGTTTAATGGCAAAAGGTACAATTTGTAAAGCATTTCGTTCATTATAGTAGTGATATTGTTTAATTTTGCAGAACTCAATATGATCTCAGATATAAAGAAAAAACTCCGGAAATTTATTATACGCTATCATCTCAACGAGATGATAAAGGGAAGTATTTTTGCCCTCACCGGGCTGTTGCTGCTTTTCCTGATTGTTATTACTGCTGAATACTTTGGTTATTTCAGCTCCAATATAAGAATGGTACTCACATTCTCTTACCTGGCTTTTGCTGGCTTTGTGCTATATAGATATGTTTTTAAGGCCTTGCTGAAAATATACGGAGTGTCAAAGCCAATGACAGATATGGAGGCCTCCCTTTATATAGGAAGGTATATGCCTGAGGTGAGCGATAAGCTTACTAATCTGTTGCAGCTTAGCAAAATAGAAGATATTGGCTCAGCAGAAAGGGATTTTCTGCATAAAGCTATCGAACAAAAGGCAGCAGAATTAAAACCATTCAATTTTCCATCAATAATTGATTTCAGAGTAAATAAAAAATACCTGAAATACCTGGCCGCCCCGGCTGTGATTCTTGTTGCGCTGGTGTTATCCTCTCCGGCTGTGATTACAGAGCCGGCTAAGAGGCTGGCCACGTACAATAAAGAATATGAAAAACCATTGCCTTTTTACATTCACCTTGAAAATGAAGACCTGGAAGTAGTGGAAGGGGATAACCTTCCATTACTAGTGAAAGTTACCGGTGATAAGTTCCCTGATAAGCTTTATCTGCAAGCTGGTAATGAGCGATACAGGCTGAAGCAGCAGGACAATAGTGCCTACAGCTTGACACTGAAAAACCTGAGAAGGGACAAAAAGTTCATCATCACTGATGGGATTATTGAAAGCAGGGAATATGAGATTATCGTCAGGCGAAAGCCTGAAATCATCGGTTATGAAATTAGGTTGGATTATCCCGCTTACACAGGGAAAGGCAGTGAAACTGTGGAAAATAACGGCGACCTGATTGTTCCATGTGGAACGAATATTCAATGGTCTTTCAAAACACGAAATACCCGGCAGGTTGATATTATGTTCAGCAGGCATGAAACAGTAAGGATGAAAGATAAGTTCTCAACCTCCAGAACGGCACTGGAAGATTTTAACTACCGGTTGATCACTAGAAATGAGTTTGTAAGGTCAGAAGATACATTATCCTTTTCAGTAGATGTTACACCTGACCAGTATCCGGAAATTGAGCTTAGTGTTGCTGATGATTCAACCTCAGCAGGCCGGGCTTTTTTCAACGGGATTATAGGTGATGATTACGGATTTAGCAGAATGGTTTTTGCCGGGAAGAAAAAAGGAGAGAAAGATTATAACAGGGAAAGTTTAAATGTTGAGAGAGGTATCAAAAAGCAGGTTTTTTACTATTCTTTCAGGAAAGATACCATTGTAAGGCCGGGCGATGAAATAGAGTATTATTTTGAGGTATGGGATAATGACAGGGTAAAAGGGCCCAAATCCAGCCGCACATCAGTGCAGGTTCTTAAAGAGCCTTCAGAGGAAGAAATTGAAGAGAAAATTGACGAACAGGCAAAAAACTTTAAGCAAACGGCTAAAAAGACTTCTTCAGAAATAAGAAAAATGAATGAAGAATTTGATGAGCTGCGGAAGAAGCTTATAAATAAGGAAAACCTGGACTGGGATGATAAAGAAGCTATCCGGCAGATGTTGGAGAAGTCGGAAGAGCTTAGAGAACAGGTTGAAAAGCTTCAGAAAAATCTTGACGAAAAGAGTAAACAGGAAGAGAAACTGCGCAAGAAGCAGGAAGAGATACTGGAGAAGGAAAAGAAGCTGAAAGAACTCATGGATAAGCTTCTGGATGAAGAGCTGCTCAAGAAAATCGAAGAGCTGAAAAAGCTGCTGGAAAAAGAAAATAAGGATAAAATACGGCAGAGCCTGGAGGAGATGAACCAGGAAAATATGGACCTGGAGAAGGAACTGGAGCGTAGTTTGGAGCTATTTAAAAGGCTGGAAGTGGAAAAAGAGCTTCAGGATGCCATTGATAAAATGGAAGAGCTGGAGGAGAAGCAGGAAGAAGCCATAGATGCTTCTAAGGAAGAAAAGACTAAGGAGCAGGAAAAGATAAACAGAGAATTTGATGATATAAGGAAGGACCTTAAAAGGCTAAGAGAAAAGGATCAGGAGCTGGAGCAACCTATGGGAGTTGAAAATACCTCTGAAAAGGAGAAACAGGTGCAGCAGGAGTTGCAGAAAGCCGGTGAAAATCTAAAGCAGGGGAAAAGCAAAAAGGGAAAGCAAAATCAGCGGCAGGCAAAGCAGGAGATGCAGGAGTTAAAAGATCAACTTCAGGAAATGCAGGAACAAATGCAACAGCAGTCAGCAGGCGAGGATATGCGTGCTATCCGTGAACTGCTGGAGAACACTGTAAGGCTATCAGTGGAACAGGAAGAGCTGATGGAAGAATTTAGTCAAACGTCCAGGGATGACCCCAGGTTTGTGGATTTAATAAATGAACAAAAAGAGCTGAAAGAAGACCTCGGGAAAGTTAAAGACTCGCTTTATGCGTTGAGTAAGAGGCAGCTGATGATAAAGTCATTCATCAATAAGGAAGTGAGCGATATTGACAGAAATATGGCAAAGGCCATGGAGTCTATGCTCGCGCTGAATACTATTGGCTATACAAGGCCTCGTGACCGCGATGAAGCAGTAAAGAGACAGCAATATGTGATGAAAGGTCTGAATAACATAGCTTTGATGTTGTCGGAATCACTTGAGCAGATGAAGCAGCAAATGCGTAGCCAGATGAAAAAGAAAGGAAACAAGGCCTGCAATAATCCTAAACCGGGGGCTGGGGGTAAAAAATCACTTCAGCAGATGCAAAATGAGCTTAACAAGATGCTTGATCAGATGCGCCAGGATATGGAAGGTGGTAAAAAGCAGGGCAGTAAAGGTCAAAAGGGAAAATCGGATAGTGAAAGGTTTGCCAGAGCAGCGGCAAAACAAAGAGAAATCCGGAAACAGCTGGAAGAATTGCGTAAGGAAATGCAAAGCCAGGGGACACCTTCAGAAAAATCTATTGGTGAAACACTGGAACAAATGGAGCAAACAGAGCAGGATCTTGTCAATAAAATCCTGAATGAAAATACGATAAAAAGACAGCAGGAAATACTTAGCCGGCTGCTTGAGCACGAGAAAGCAATGAGAGAGCAGGAATATGAGAAAAAACGCAAAGCTGAGGAAGCAAAAAGTGACAAAAGCAGTAACCCTGCAGAATTTTTGGAGTATAAAAGGTTAAAAGATAAAGAAGCAGAATTATTGAGAACG
>JBEPXQ010000219.1:0-4243 GCA_041641835.1 Bacteroidales bacterium | reverse complement strand
TCACGTACCCAAACATTTCCGCCAGTGGCACATGGGCATCGATAATCTGTGAACCGCCTTTGGCAGATACATTGTTCAGATTACCACGACGTCTGTTCAGGTCGCTAATGATGTCACCCATGTATTCTTCGGGTGTAACTACTTCCAGCTTCATCATGGGTTCCATAAGCACTTTTTCCATTTTCGCGGCAGCACTTTTGAATGCCTGGCGCGCGCAAATTTCAAAGGAAAGCTGATCGGAGTCCACTGCATGATATGAGCCGTCGAACAGGCGCACGCGCAGGTTCTGTACTTCATATCCAGCCAAAGGTCCATTGAGCATGGCACTTTTGAATCCTGATTCTACTGAAGGTATATATTCACGTGGAATGTTTCCACCTTTTATTTCATTGATAAATTCGAGGCCTTCTTCCATTTCTTCTGAAGGAGAAACCTCAAACTGTATATCGGCAAATTTACCACGGCCACCGGTTTGTTTCTTATATACTTCGCGATGTTTAACGATGCCGCGCAGTGCTTCTTTGTAGGTAACCTGTGGTTCTCCCTGGCTGCATTCCACCTTAAACTCCCGTTGCAGGCGGTCAACCAGTACTTCCAGGTGAAGTTCACCCATACCGCTTATAATCGTCTGGCCTGTATCATCATCAGTCCGAACTTTAAATGTAGGATCTTCTTCTGCCAGTTTGGCAAGTGAAGCACCAAGCTTATCCAGTTCTTTCTGTGATTTTGGTTCAACCGCCACGCTTACCACTGGTTCGGGAAATTCCATATTTTCCAGGGTAATGGGGTGTTTTTCATCACAAAGCGTATCACCGGTGTGGATGGTTTTAAAACCTACAGCAGCGGCAATATCACCAGCTTCTATGGTTTCCAGAGGGCTACGTTTGTTGGCGTGCATCTGCAGGATTCGAGATATACGTTCTTTTTTTCCTGTGGATGCGTTCAGCACATATGATCCTGCCTTAAGCTGGCCTGAGTAAATCCTGAAGAAGGCAATTCTACCCACATATGGGTCGGTTGCTATCTTAAAAGCCAGTGCAGCCATTCTGTCATCACCTACGGGCTTACGGTTTTCTGCTTCACCGGTTTTAGGGTTGATGCCATCAACCGGAGGTGCATCAACAGGGCTGGGCAGGTAACGAATTACCGCATCAAGCAAACGTTGTACACCTTTGTTTTTAAATGCAGAACCACAAAGCACAGGTGTGATCCTTAATTCTATAGTAGCTTTTCGTATGGCTTCGATAATTTCGTCAGGAGAAATTGATTCCGGGTCTTCCAGGAATTTCTCAAACAGATCATCACTTTCTTCGGCCACACCTTCGATAAGTTCGTTTCTGTATTTTTCAGCCGTTTCTTTAAGGTCTTCCGGGATAGGAACCTCTACGTATTTCATTCCCTGTGAAGTATCATCCCATTCATAGGCTTTATTTTCGATAAGATCAATCACGCCTCGGAAGGAGTCTTCCTGCCCGATGGGAATTTGCAGAGGAACCGGGTTGGCTTTGATTTTCTCTTTCATGTCGAGTAGCACATTGAAAAAATCAGCACCAGAGCGGTCCATTTTATTAACAAAGCTTAGTCTGGGGACTTGATATTTATCGGCCTGGCGCCAAACAGTTTCACTTTGTGGCTCCACGCCACCAACGGCGCAAAATAAGGCAATAGCTCCATCTAGCACACGCAGTGAACGCTCAACCTCAACGGTGAAGTCAACGTGCCCGGGGGTATCAATAATATTGATCTTGTATTTTGAACTGTCATAATCCCAGTAAACGGTAGTAGCTGCAGATGTAATGGTAATACCACGCTCCTGCTCCTGCTCCATCCAGTCCATGGTGGCTCCGCCATCATGCACCTCTCCTATTTTATGGCTTTTACCGGTATAATATAAGATACGCTCGGTAGTAGTAGTTTTACCGGCATCGATATGGGCCATTATCCCAATATTCCTGGTCTTATATAGTTTATTAATTTCTTCCATTTTGCTGTTTAATTCTGCTCCTTAATGTTTTGATTAAAATTTAAAATGGGAGAATGCTTTATTGGCATCGGCCATACGGTGTGTTTCTTCTTTCCGCTTATATGCAGCGCCTTCTTCCTTATATGCAGCCATAATTTCACCGGCAAGTTTAGCAGACATTGATTTCTCATGTCTTTTGCGGGAGAACTTGATGAGGTTTTTCATCCCTATTGACTGTTTTCTGGAAGGTGGGATTTCGGTTGGTATCTGGAAAGTAGCACCACCAATGCGGCGTGATTTCACCTCCACATTTGGGGTAACATTAGCCAGGGCTTTCTTCCATATCTCCAGGCCGTTTTCTTCCATCTTTTCATCCACCACGGCAATAGCATCATAAAAGATTTTAAACGACAATGATTTTTTGCCCTGGTACATAAGATTATTGACAAACTTTGTAACAATAACCTCTTTATATTTCGGATCCGGGAGGATCACTCTTTTTTTCGCTTTTGATTTTCTCATTGGAACAACGAATTACCTTTGATTATTTCTTTTTCTTTGGTTTCTTGGTTCCGTACTTGGAACGGCGCTGGGTACGATCTTCCACACCTGAAGTATCCAAAGCACCACGCACGATGTGATAACGCACACCCGGCAGATCTTTCACCCTGCCTCCGCGAATCAGTACTATAGAATGCTCCTGCAGGTTGTGTCCTTCACCGGGAATATATGCATTCACCTCTTTACCATTGGTCAGACGAACCCTTGCAACTTTACGCATGGCTGAATTCGGCTTCTTTGGGGTTGTGGTGTACACCCTAACGCAAACTCCCCTGCGCTGTGGTGATGAATCCAAAGCAGGAGATTTGCTCTTCTCTACGATCTGCTTGCGACCTTTCCTTACAAGCTGTTGAATTGTTGGCATATTTGCTTATTTAATTAATCTTCTGGTTACCTCATTTTTGAGGGCTGCAAAGCTAATTAATTTTCTTAAATGATTCTGGAAATTATTTCGGAGGTAGATAAACCGGGGAGGCAAAAGCCACTACTGGCTTTGTTTCTCAAGGCGTTATGTATGGAACCTATGTCCGCCTTTGTTTATCAGGTCCCGAAATGATTTTCCTTTATTTTTAATTGTAAAACAAAGAATTAAACACTTCTTCGTTTTGCGGTTGCAAAGAAAGAAATTATTTTTCAATTAAACAAGCTTTTTTGTAAAGTTTTTTTCAGATAAACGATTTTTTTTTCTGCCCATCCAAAAATGCCTGCATTTTTCGATATCTGATACTGCACGAAATCGAACTATAACTGTAGCAGTATGAAACAGCTAAAAAATGAACCCATCTCATAAATCTATATATCTGTTTGTTTTTCAGTAGAATATAAAAAGTGGTATGCTTTTGATCATAAGGTATAAAAAACCTGAAATCGAGATGTGGAAATATTTTCTAAAAACAGCATTCAGAAAAACCATAAAAAACAGAAACTATTCGCTTTTGAACCTGCTGGGCCTTGGATTTGGTATAGCAGTTTGTATTCTGATCTTTTTATATATCCGCTATGAACTGAGTTATGACAGCAGTTGGAGTAAAAGCGACCAGATATATCGTATTACTCATACTTCGGTAACTTCAGAAAATGAAGAAAAATACGCCCTTTGCGGATTTGGTGTGGGGCCCGAACTTTATGACAACTTCCCGGAGGTGGAAAATTTCACCCGCATATTATATGGTAATCAAGACAAGATTGTTAGAGTGGATGAAAAGGTTACGGAACAGGAAAATATGTATTACGTGGACACTTCCTTTCTTGATGTATTTGACTATCCGCTTATCTTCGGCGAGCGTGAAGGCATACTTGATGACCCTAAAAGCCTGGTAATATCGGAACAGGTATATGAGAAGTTTTTCCCTGACAGTATTGACCCTACTGGATATATCATGACCATCAATGCTACCGACTACACCATCACCGGAGTGTTTGGCCAACCCGGGTCACCTACTCATCTCGATATTGAAATCATGGGGTCTATGAATATCCTTAGTGATAGCCTGGCCCGCGAATATTATGAAACCTGGGTGTGGCTGCGCACTTATACCTACCTGGTTTTCCGCAATCCAGAAGATGCATTTGGTTTTAAGGATAAGATCAGCACATGGCGAGAAGAACGAATAGACCCATGGATTGAAAAACACCAGCATGACACCCATATATATTATACCCTCCACCAGTTAAAAGATATTCATTCTATTTCAGACCTTCCCTTTTCAATGAGTAGTG
>JBEPXQ010000218.1:0-4243 GCA_041641835.1 Bacteroidales bacterium | reverse complement strand
CAGCACACAGGAAAGCCCGTCACATCTTTATGCTGCACCAGGAACCTATAATGTATCACTCACCGCCACTACTCCTTTTGGATGTGTGGCCGACCTGCAGAACATCCCCATTTCCATCTACCCGAATCCGGTGGCTGCTATTGATACCAACTGGATCGACTATGATGCCTGGACAGTTCAGTTTGACGATGTATCACAGGCTGGTAGTGCCACTTCAAGCATCAATGGCTGGTTGTGGGACTTTGGTGGAAACGCCACACCTCTCACATCAACAAACAATTCTCAGATCGTTACTTATGGCGGAATGGGCATATATACTGTGCAGCTGATCGTTACCAACAATCATGGCTGTAAAGATTCCACATCTATGAAAATAACCGTTTACCAGCTTGAAATACCCAACATAATCACACCAAACGGAGATGGATTTAATGAAACCTTCTCTATTGAAGCTATAGAAAGTGATGCCCTTAATAATGTGACGCTCATTATTTATAACCGTTGGGGTAAAAAGGTGTATGAAGATGTTGATTATGATAATGACTGGGCAGCTGACGGACTTGCAGAAGGGACTTATTATTATATCATGAGATTTACTTCACCTCGTGGTGAAGAAAAATTTCACGGTTCAGTTACAGTCCTGAGGTAATAAATAAAATATTTTCAGAAACGAAGAAGTCGGGTCCTGCCCGGCTTTTTTTTATCAGAGAAGCATGCAAATACTATTATTTTACATAAATATAAATAAAGTTCATTTTTCATTTTAAACGTTTCGCCATTTTTTGCATCAAAAGAGCACTAACGCAAAAGACAAAGACACATGAGAAACAGCCTTTATTTCAAACTTCCGGTTATTTTGCTCCTTTTTCTGTTTATAAAAACAGGATATTCGCAATGCGAAGTAACAGCAAATGCCTATCCTCAGGTTGTATGTGCTGATGATGCAGTAACGCTCTCGGCCAACGGAGGATGTGGATTTCTTATGAATAATGATTTTAATAACGGAACCATCGGGGTGGGATGGTCTTCAGCTGCTGCCAACCCGGTATTTAATAATCCATGTGGTGCCGGTCCAAGTGGAGCACATCTTTGGGTAGGTACAACCCCCTCTCAAAGCCGAACCCTGACAACCGTAACCTATGATGTTTCCATCGGTGGATGTGATATTGAATGGTGGATGCGCTACGGCATAGTTCCGGGATCCGGAAACTGCGAGGATCCCGACTGGCAGGATGAGGGCGTGCACCTGCAATGGTCCACCAATAACGGAGCCACATGGTCTGATTTTCCCGGCCCTGACCTTGAACCTGTTGGCAACACATCTTCCACCACACCTCCATTCAATACAACCACACCTGGTTCCGGCGGCTACTGGCAACCACACTCTTCCCTTTCACAACAGCAGCAAAGCGAGTTATATTACTGGAATACTTACGAATGTGCTATTCCTCTTTCAGCAACCACCCCTAATACCCGCTTTCGCTGGGCTCAACTGGCCACCAGCAACACCGGATATGATGCCTGGGGAATTGATGAAGTGGAAATCAAGTGTCCTACGGGTAGTCTTAATATATTATGGAGCCATGGTCCTACAGTATTAAATCCACCGGCTGTTACCCTGCCGGCTATTGGCCAGCTCTCCTATGATACATGCTTTAAAGTAACTATCTGGGATAGTATAAACTCTGCTACTGATTCTGTTTGTGTAACTGTTAACCCCATCCCCACTTCAGATTTTACGATTTCCGATACCAGCCTTTGCCTGGGCGACTCAACAACTTTTACCTACACTGGTAATGCCGGAACTTCTGCCAACTATTCCTGGGACTTTGATGGAACTACTGCTTCCGGGCAGGGTCCGCTTACACGAACATTCCCTGACACAGGCCAGAAGGTCGTCTCTCTTTCAGTGCAGGAAGCAGGATGTAAATCAGCTACCACCTTAAAAACACTCAATGTCCATCCTAATCCTTCAGTTAGTTTCTTTCCTGATCCACTCAATACTTGTATCGGTGACTCAATCACATTTATAAATCAAACCTCACCCGCCAACAGCAACTGGAACTGGGACTTTGGCGATGGAGCCGGCAGCACGCAGGAAAGCCCGTCACATCTTTATGCTGCACCAGGAATCTATAATGTATCACTCACCGCCACTACTGCTTTTGGATGTGTGGCCGATCTGCAGAACATCCCCATTTCCATCTACCCGAATCCGGTGGCTGCTATTGATACCAACTGGATCGACTATGATGCCTGGACAGTTCAGTTTGACGATGTATCACAGGCTGGTAGTGCCACTTCAAGCATCAATGGCTGGTTGTGGGACTTTGGTGGAAACGCCACACCTCTCACATCAACAAACAATTCTCAGATCGTTACTTATGGCGGAATGGGCATATATACTGTGCAGCTGATCGTTACCAACAATCATGGCTGTAAAGATTCCACATCTATGAAAATAACCGTTTACCAGCTTGAAATACCCAACATAATCACACCAAACGGAGATGGATTTAATGAAACCTTCTCTATTGAAGCTATAGAAAGTGATGCCCTTAATAATGTGACGCTCATTATTTATAACCGTTGGGGTAAAAAGGTGTATGAAGATGTTGATTATGATAATGACTGGGCAGCTGACGGACTTGCAGAAGGGACTTATTATTATATCATGAGATTTACTTCACCTCGTGGTGAAGAAAAATTTCACGGTTCAGTTACAGTCCTGAGGTAATAAATAAAATATTTTCAGAAACGAAGAAGTCGGGTCCTGCCCGGCTTTTTTTTATCAGAGAAGCATGCAAATACTATTATTTTACATAAATATAAATAAAGTTCATTTTTCATTTTAAACGTTTCGCCATTTTTTGCATCAAAAGAGCACTAACGCAAAAGACAAAGACACATGAGAAACAGCCTTTATTTCAAACTTCCGGTTATTTTGCTCCTTTTTCTGTTTATAAAAACAGGATATTCGCAATGCGAAGTAACAGCAAATGCCTATCCTCAGGTTGTATGTGCTGATGATGCAGTAACGCTCTCGGCCAACGGAGGATGTGGATTTCTTATGAATAATGATTTTAATAACGGAACCATCGGGGTGGGATGGTCTTCAGCTGCTGCCAACCCGGTATTTAATAATCCATGTGGTGCCGGTCCAAGTGGAGCACATCTTTGGGTAGGTACAACCCCCTCTCAAAGCCGAACCCTGACAACCGTAACCTATGATGTTTCCATCGGTGGATGTGATATTGAATGGTGGATGCGCTACGGCATAGTTCCGGGATCCGGAAACTGCGAGGATCCCGACTGGCAGGATGAGGGCGTGCACCTGCAATGGTCCACCAATAACGGAGCCACATGGTCTGATTTTCCCGGCCCTGACCTTGAACCTGTTGGCAACACATCTTCCACCACACCTCCATTCAATACAACCACACCTGGTTCCGGCGGCTACTGGCAACCACACTCTTCCCTTTCACAACAGCAGCAAAGCGAGTTATATTACTGGAATACTTACGAATGTGCTATTCCTCTTTCAGCAACCACCCCTAATACCCGCTTTCGCTGGGCTCAACTGGCCACCAGCAACACCGGATATGATGCCTGGGGAATTGATGAAGTGGAAATCAAGTGTCCTACGGGTAGTCTTAATATATTATGGAGCCATGGTCCTACAGTATTAAATCCACCGGCTGTTACCCTGCCGGCTATTGGCCAGCTCTCCTATGATACATGCTTTAAAGTAACTATCTGGGATAGTATAAACTCTGCTACTGATTCTGTTTGTGTAACTGTTAACCCCATCCCCACTTCAGATTTTACGATTTCCGATACCAGCCTTTGCCTGGGCGACTCAACAACTTTTACCTACACTGGTAATGCCGGAACTTCTGCCAACTATTCCTGGGACTTTGATGGAACTACTGCTTCCGGGCAGGGTCCGCTTACACGAACATTCCCTGACACAGGCCAGAAGGTCGTCTCTCTTTCAGTGCAGGAAGCAGGATGTAAATCAGCTACCACCTTAAAAACACTCAATGTCCATCCTAATCCTTCAGTTAGTTTCTTTCCTGATCCACTCAATACTTGTATCGGTGACTCAATCACATTTATAAATCAAACCTCACCCGCCAACAGCAACTGGAACTGGGACTTTGGCGATGGAGCCGGCAGCACACAGGAAAGCCCGTCACATCTTTATGCTGCACCAGGAACCTATAATGTATCACTCACCGCC
>JBEPXQ010000217.1:0-4257 GCA_041641835.1 Bacteroidales bacterium | reverse complement strand
AGCTATAGTACTTTTTAAATTTAAAGCAATGCAGGTTCTGTATTAGAGTTGTCAAACTTTCACTTTAAGCCCGTCATAAGCGAGATGAACATTATCGGGCAGTTTCTTTTCCACGTCTTCATGTTTACCGATGAAGTGGCTCATGTGGGTAAGGTAAGCGGCTTCAGGCTTTATTTTATCAATAATTTCCAGGGCTTCCGAAACTGAAAGGTGAGATACATGACGGGAATTCCTCAGTGCATTTAAAACCAATATCCTGCTGCCTTCAGCCTTCTTAAGCTCGTCCGGCAGTATGGATTTGGCATCAGTGATATAGGTGAGCTCACCAACGCGATAGCCAAGCACGGGCATGTCTTTATGATGCCACACTTCAATTGGCTGAAAAGTAATATTTTCGTCAGGACTAAATGGTTCCTTATCAATGATGTTAACCTCGATCTGCGGGGCACCGAAATACCGGGTGTTCTCGAAAATATAAGGAAACTCCCGCTTTAGGGTTTCCAGCACTTTGTTGGTTCCAAAAACTTTGATTTTTTTATTAAGAAGGTAATTAAAGGCTCTAACATCGTCCAGGCCGGCAATATGGTCGCGGTGCTCGTGGGTAAAGATAATGGCTTCAAGGTCGGCTACCTGTTCGCGGATCATCTGGTAACGAAAATCCGGACCACTGTCTATGGCATAATTCTTCCCGTTGATGGAAATCAGGGCAGAGGTGCGCAAACGCTTATCGCGGGGATCAGGGGAGGTGCATACCTGGCAGTCGCAGGCTATTACCGGGACACCCGTTGAAGTGCCGGTACCCAGGAATGTCAGTTCGATATCCGTGTTTTTCTTGCTCATCTGCTAATAAATTAGTTCCATGGTCTCTGATAACACTTCCCTGTATTCTTTTGCATCCGGATTTCCTTGATTAAAAAATTCCCGGCCTCTTATCTTCTTATGAAATAAAATAGTAAGGTCCTGGTTTTCGGGGGGCACCACCTGGTCAAACAGCCGGAAGCAAAGCAGTGGCTCCTGCTCGTTTGAAGGCAGATGAAACAATACTCCACGGACGTGTTTCTGTTCCCACTCCACATTCACTGCATAAATCCCCGGAGGTGGCACCAGTTTTTCCTCTTCCTCAATTTCCAACCCGTATGTTATAATTTCTCTGTCCATTAATGGCTGCCCACAATCCTTTCTCGGGCCGATAATCATGTAGATGTGATTCAGATATGCATTAGCCCGTTGAACATTACCTTCAAACAGTGCTTTACGTATCTTTGTGGAGCTAACTGATTCGTTCTGTATGTCTTGCTCAGGTATTTCTTCTACCTCAAAATCATGTTTTCTCCCTATCTCACGCAGAAAATCAAAATTACCCTCACGGTTATGCCCGAAATAATGATTGAATCCCACTATGACTTTTTTAGCCTGTAACTTTTCAACCAGCACATTCATGATAAATTCTTCAGATGATAGTTGCGAAAATGCTCGTGTGAACTCGATAATTACCAGGTGATCAAGTCCTGTTTCCTCCAGTACCCTGATTTTTTCCTTTTGCGAAGAAATCATCTTCAGGTTTTTACCTTTGCTTTCAGGGTACAGCACTTTTCTGGGGTGGGGCCAGAAAGTGATAAGCACCGATTCGCCGTCAATCTCAGCTGCCAGGATGTTCAGACGGCGGATAATCACTTTGTGCCCGATATGCACACCATCAAAGGAGCCTGTTGTAACTACTGCATTTTTTACCTTTTGGATATTCTCAAGGCCGTAATGTATCTTCATGAATTAAACTGGTCTTTTGCGCATTATTTTGAAAAGAAAGCCACTTTTTCGATCGAGGTTATCATGTCATATTCTTCCAGATATGCATGAGGCTGAACGTTTACAGGAGTAGGCGTATAATTAAGAATTCCTTTTACTCCGGCCACGATGCAATCCTCCGCTACCTGTACAGACTGGTCTGCAGGAACGGTGAGTATGGCTATGGTGATGTTTTCTTTCTGAATAATATCTTTCAGGTCATCAATATGATAGCAACGGATACCTGAGATAACCCGGCCCACCTTGTCAGGATTCACATCAAAGGCGGCTTTGATGGTCAGCTTGGTTCGCTTGCCTTTCAGGTAACCCATAATCGCTTTCCCGAGGTTTCCGGCTCCAACCACAGCTACTTTCTGTTCTTTTTTGCAATCAATTATCTCACCAATGGATTTCACCAGTTCGTTGATCTCGTAGCCTTTTCGCAGCGTACCGGTATGTCCGATGAGCATAATGTCACGGCGTACCTGCACTGGTGTAATGTGCAGTAGATTAGCCAGTTCATGTGAAAAGATATGAGTTTTACCGTCTTCAGCCACTTTCATCAGCACCCGGCGGTACTGACTGAGCCTTTCAACTGTTTTTTCCGGCAGCTTTTTCATGATATATTTATTTTTCAGTGGAAGGCCTTTAGCAAGCCTGCCAGCTTTTTTAAGTTAAACTAATTTGTTATCTGATTCCTCACCCGTATCAGTAAAAACCGGCAGCGTTATAGTGAAAGAAGAACCTTCATCAGGTTGGCTGCACACATTGATGTCTCCATTATACATATCTACCAGCTTCTTTACTATGGATAGCCCCAAACCGCTTCCACTTATATTTTTTGTTTTTTCATTCTTTATTCTTACAAACTCATTAAATAACTTAGCCTGTTCGGTTTTGTTCATCCCTATCCCGGTATCGGTAACAGTGATAGTGGCAAATCCTTTATTTTCACGGATGTTGCAATCAACCGATCCACCCTGCTTATTGTATTTTATAGCGTTTGATATCAAATTGTTGAGTATGATCTCCATCTCATCAGGGTCGGCCTGCAGCTTGAGGTCCCCGGAGCTATGCAGATTCACCTCCACATCCTTTTGGATGGCATAGGGCTTCATCATATCAATGGCTGAATTAGCCACTTTTATCAGGTCGATTTCTGCCAGTTCGCGCTTTTTCTTTCCTGATTCTATCTGAGTGAGGTCAAGCATGTCCATGATCAGGTTTCGCATGCCTTCCGTGCGCTTTTTCATCCGGTTGATGATCTCATCATAGTCATCCAGGCTGTCTCCAAACTCACGGCTCTGCATCATTCTTATATAACCTTCAATGGCATTGAGCGGTGCCTTAAGTTCATGCGACATTACCGAGAGAAACTGGAACCGGATCTGTTTGCCTTCCTTGTTTAGCTTGGTGGTCATCCTGCGCAGGAAAATATGTCTGGTTACATTTTCCAGTGCCGACTTCAGCTCCTGCGGGGTAAATGGCTTGGGAACAAAATCATAGGCGCCGTTTTTAGTGGCTCTTACCGCCACTTCCAGCGAGGCATGCGAGGTAATCATAATCACATAGGTATCGTATTGCTTCTGGTTGATATATTCAAGCACATCATTCCCCTGCATACCGGGAAGCTTATTGTCCAGCAGTACGATATCTGTTTTATGATTATCAATGAACTCAATGGCCTCTTCTCCTGTGGGAGCCACTTCTATATCATACCCGATTACGTCATCCATAAACGGATAATCCACGGAGAACTTCCTCAGTATCCTGTGGATCCCGGAACGAATCCCGGGTTCATCATCTACAACTAATACGGTTAGTTTTTCCATCTTTTATATCTGATCAAAAAATGCAAAAGTACTACATCTTTAGCAGTTTGTTTATTTCGCGGTGCAATTGATCGGAACGGATGCCTTTTTCCAGGTACAGATCAGCTTTAATCCATTTACGCTCTGATTCCGATTGCAGATCGAACGAAATGCCCGTTTCTGAAGCTACAGCAGTGGCAATAATAATTGGGACATCCGGATATTTTTGCCTGGTTTTATAGCTAAGAATAAACCCGCTGTCGTCGTTTTCCATCATCAGGTCGTAAATAGCCAGATCGGGTTTGAACTCTTCCAGCAGTTTTTCCGCGGCTTTCTGGCTGTCGGCAGTAACAACATTAAAGCCGAACTTTTGTATGTTATGCTGAAGCTGAAACAGGTAATCAGCATCATCATCCACCAGCAATATTGTTTTTTTCTCTTCCATTGTAAAGTAGTTTTATTCTGATATAGCTTCTTTTGCTTTCCTTGGTAATGCCACCCTGAAGGAAGTGCCGGTAGGCCCTTTCTGCGGATCGGTATTTGATTGAACGGTGATTTTCCCGTTATGCATCTTAGCAATTCCATAAATGGTTGCCAGTCCCAGGCCGGTGCCTTTTCCAATTCCCTTGGTGGTAAAAAAAGGTTCAAATATCTTGTCCAG
>JBEPXQ010000216.1:0-4257 GCA_041641835.1 Bacteroidales bacterium | reverse complement strand
CAATCCCCCGATAGCTATCGGGGCAATCAAAATCTCAAACTTATTCCCATAACCTCCCGATTACAGAACTTTAAACTTTAAACTTTAAACTTTAAACCTTAAACCTTAAACCTTAAACCTTAAACCTTAAACTTTTATGTAATAAACCCCTGAATTATAGCAGCAATTCCTAATTCACTAGTTTTACCTGCGCCATCCTAATCATCCGGGTGGTGATGGTTGAGAGGTCCTGGTAGATTTTGCCGTTATCTCCGGAATAGTGTGCATGGCCAATGCGCTCCAATACAAAAACAGAGTCCTGGCTCTCTGGTCTTATCACCGCGCTGTAGATTACAGCCGGCTGTGCTGAGGTTTTATAATCATCGTCTGCCGGATATTTGTTGTTTGTCCAGTGATCGTTCCAGTCGAAAGCCTGATTGATCTCCAGCATGACTTTCACAGGGCGGGTGATCTTTTCTTCAGTGGTGACTTTCATAATAAAGCTCTGCAGAGGAGTTGCGCCCGTGTATGCATCTGCTACCGGGTTTTCCGGTGTAGGCAGGTAATTTCCATAGCGGTTTTCCCCGTTGATGCTTTTATGCGACCATACAGGCAGTGCTGCCGGGCGTTGTATTTCACCCGGTAGCCATTGTCCTTTTTCTTCTTTGCCGTAACCAAACTCTCCTTTGCCAATGGATTCCGCCACAAAAAGCGTTTGGATAAAATTATTTTTCATATCCTCCAGCCAGATGGCCATTAGTGGATGGTTGAAATCCGGGCCTGCAACCAGCCGTATTTCAAGCAGGCTGCCCTCAGCGGATGAATTCATCTCACGCTGTTCAAATACCGGTTCCTGTTTATCAGATGTTATCCCGCAGTTGCTCATTAGTAAAGGCAGGCCCGCGATCAATATAAACAGGATTATGTTTTTCATTTTCATGGTGTTGGTATTTAATGAACTATATTTCGATCATAATTCCTATGGTGGGAAGAATAGTACCTGAAGTGGTGCTGATCTTTCTCAGGCGGTATTTTTCAACCCCGTTTTCAATATGGGTAATTGGTTTTCCTTGCTCATCGAGTTCCTGCACCAGATTGGGTTTTGTTTCAGCCTGATAGTTGTAAATATTTTGAATATCCAGGTAGAGCATAAGCGACCAGGTGCTGAAATACCAGGCTTTGTCCACGCGTACATCCAGCTGGTGAAATCCCGAAAGGCGTTCCTCATTCAGGCGGTTGTAGTCGGGTATCCCATTGCCACGGACATCCCAGGCATTCACTATAGCAGAATTACGCATATCCCAGGGTGTATAAGGGGGGCCTCCTACAAAGCGGAACTTGGCACCCACATCCCAGTTATTTTTAAACTCCCTCCTCAGGGTCAGGTTAAGTAAGTGGATATTGTCCCATGATGAAGCTCTGTACTCGCCGTATTTGTCCTTAAATTCACTGCGAACAAAGGTGTATGACAGGATGACGTTGAGGTCCAGTATTGTGGCCCGGTCGCGTGCCAGCACCTCCAGCCCGTAAGCGCGCCCTTCGGAATTGCTCACAACCGGAACGTCGCCCACAGTCCCAAAGTCTGCCCCGGCATTAGCCAGTGAAATGGAATCGCGAAGCGAAAAAGGATAATTGTTGTATTGCTTGATGAAGCCCTCCAGGGTTACCTTGGCATCACTCTGCGGATACCAGGCCAGACCTGCTACATAATGATTGGCTGCAATGTATGTAAGTTCATTTTCCTTGTTGACAAGTACCCCGCTATTGTTTCTGAATCCTAAAGTAGTATATGCTGGCAGTTGATAGTAGCGCCCGGTGTTGAAATTCACTGACCATTTGGGATTTAGCTTGTATGAGGCTGAAAATCTTGGAGAAAACTGGTCCATCAGATTCGACATGCCGCTTGAATAATCAGTGGCATCCATCCTTGTACCCAGAGAAAGCACCAGCTTGTCTTTTAAGAACTTACGGCTTACCTGTCCGAAAAGGTGCCATTTAAAAAGCTTCAATTCTGAATTATAATCCAGTGTGTCCGGGCCTGTGGGAAGATAAATCTGCTGGTAAAAGTCGTTGTAGTATTTGGCATAAGATACTCCAGCGCCGTACAGCAGCTTGAAATCCCCGCGACGCTCGTTGCGTTCATAACGCAGCTTGTTCTCTATTTCCCTCGATGTAAAATCAAGTATCTTCTGTCGGCTTTCATCATTTTCAGGATACTTATAGGACGAATTATCCAGCATATTGCGTGACAGGAACCAGGAATCATATCCTTTTTTTCCATAATGACGGTATATAGCCCCTACAGTATAATTCCATTGTTCATTAACAGGTACGGTGCGCAGGATATAACGTTGTTCTTCACTGGGGTTTTCCAGGCCGGTGTTTAGTGAAAACTGGTCTATGGCTCCCAGTCCGATGAAGGTAAGCTCATTCTTCTTGTTAAAGCGTGTTTTGCTTTTAAACTGAAAGTCGTTATAAGTTGGCAGGAACGGCAAGCCGATTACATCAAACAAAAACTGCAGATACGACCTGCGGGCAGAAGCTATCATGGTGGTTTTCTTTCCCACCGGCCCGTTTACTGTAAGGGCCAGATCGCTGGCGCCAACCGTTGCCCGTGCCGAGAAATTGTCAGGGTTACCGTTGATCTGCCGGAATTCCAACACTGAGCTTAGCGCACCGCCACGATTTGCAGGAAAGGCACCGGCATAATAATCCACCTCACGGATAAAATCAACATTGATGATGCCCACAGGGCCTCCCGATGCTCCCTGGGTGGCAAAATGATTGATGTTGGGGATTTCTATTCCATCCAGGTAAAAGCTGTTTTCAGCAGGTCCACCGCCACGTACTATTACATCATTACGGAAAGAAACACTGGAGGCTACACCCGGAAAAGCCTGGATTACCCTGGAAATATCCCTGTTTGCCCCCGGGTTTTTTTCGATTTCTGATACGGTTAGCGTACGCATACTCACAGGGCTTTCCTCCTTTTCCTTAAATGGTGATACCTCCACTACCACCTCTTCCAGCTCCTGTGATTTCTTCTCCATGGGAATTTCCACACGCACTGTGAGGGCGTTGGTAACCTGTACCTCTTCCGTAATCTTCTTCTCATAGCCTACCGAAGTGGCTTGCAGGCGCACAAAGCCTGGTTCAAGTCCGGTAAAAGTGAAATTGCCGTCAAAGTCAGAAGTAGAGCCAATATTGGTGCCGTATATCACAATATTAGTGAATGGAAGAGGCTCATTGGTGTTTTTATCATAAACCCTGCCGGTAATAGTGCCGCTCTGGGCTGATAACAGCTGGCTCAGGAATATGATTGCTAATATAAATGCAACAGACTTTTTCATTTCTATAAAGATACAATTTTTAATGGACAATAAACACCGTTTATATGAATTTTGTTTAATCATTTTTTGCAAAAGTTATACAAAAATCTCTTTGGCAAAGTAAACTTCTGTTTTATGAATGGTTTTAGCTGATTCATAACGAGCATCAATTGGTGATTTTGTTCATGCTACGGTTAAACATCACAGAAGATCGGATGTTAAGAAAGCAGGAATATTAATATTATCTCAAAATAATTTTACCATGGAAAAGCTTTTTGATACTGAATTTTGGAGATCGGTGCTGGACAGCTTGCAGCACTGGCTGATAACTGAAGGCCCCGCTTTGTTAATTACGATCATACTTTTTATTGTTGCTTTGCGGCTGGTGGCTTTTTTCACCAAAAAACTGGAAAAAACCTTCAGGCACCGCGCTGAGAAAAGTGATAAAACGGATATAGAAGAAGCTGCAAAAAGGATCCACACCCTTATTTCCATCATTCAGGGGCTGGTTAGCATTGTGCTATGGGTTGTTTTCATAATTATCATACTGGCTAAATTCGGTCTTAATATAGCTCCGATACTTGCCGGTGCGGGTATCATCGGATTGGCTGTAGGCTTTGGAGCGCAGGAATTGGTGCGCGATTATATCACAGGGTTTTTTATGATCCTGGAAAACCACATCCGTACAGGAGATGTAGCTATCCTCAATAATACCGGAGGGTTGGTGGAAAAAATGGAATTCCGCACCACCACGCTTCGCGATTTCTCAGGCACTGTGCATGTGTTCCAAAACGGCAAGATCACTACCATTTCCAATATGACTAAAGACTGGTCTGCTATGGTTTTTGATATTGGCGTAGCCTATAAGGAAGACCCACAAACAGTGATGGACATTATGCAGGAAGTGGGAGAGGAGCTGCGTAATGATCCTGAGTTTAAAAGTAAGATA
>JBEPXQ010000215.1:0-4261 GCA_041641835.1 Bacteroidales bacterium | reverse complement strand
AATCCAAGGCTATACATCAGCGTGAGCGTTGGCATAAAGTAGGCATCATTATCTTCATTGGTTGGATTGGGTTGCCAGTTTCCTGCCGGGTCCTGCCTGTAACCCAGTCGCCCTTCAATAAAATCATGATCGGTATAATAAACATGCCCTTCAAGATTAACCTCGAAATGTTCCGAGAACTGGAATTTTATACCTGCACCAATGGGCAGGATCAAAGCATTGTGGGCATATTCGCCGTCTTCATCAATTTTAGTTTCGTACTCATTATCTCTGGTTACAACATCACCATCGATGTTCAGTATCAATCCTTCTGCTGTAACAGTGTAAGGGTCTCCCTGCTCATCATATAAGTTGCGGCGTGTGCTAAAGAACATAAAACCGAATCCGGCAGATAGATATGGTGAGATGATGGTATGAGGTTTCATATTAAAAATCCCGTCAAAGTGTAATCTGAAGTTAAGGCTGAAGTGGCCAAAATGGGATTTGAAATCAGCCAGGTAATAATTTGGGGTGGTGTATTTCTGGGCAAGGATACCACCGGCAGCGTTAAACTCCGCAGCAAAGGTACGGGTAAGACGGTAATCGGCTTTAAGTGCCAGGGCAGGTCTGATAATTCCTTTTTCAGCACTACCAATATCGCCCATAAAATATGTTCCTGCGAATCCCAGGCCTATAGCAGGGTGTTTTTTTATAGGATTATTACGGTAGTAACTGCGGCGACCAAAGTTAAATAGCTGAGCGGAAGCGCTTACAGCTATTAAAGTAAAGAGGATGAGTATAGTTATCTTTTTTGTCATTGTGCAAAAGATTTATGTATATATATCGGCATCAAGTCTATGAAAAAACAAATATAGTGCATAAGGCAGAGATTGTAAAATTTAATTCTATCAGAAGTTGGGCTTTAGCGAATATTTTTCATAGAAAGAAGTGATGGCTTGCACCGCTTCATCAGGTGTATCCACGATTTTAACTATGTCAATATCCTCCGGGCTGATATTTTTTTCTTCCAGTAATTTATCCTTTAACCAGCTGACCATGTCCTCCCAATAATCTTTAGCCACCAGAATAATTGGAAAATGAACCATTTTTTGTGTTTGAATTAACGTAATAGCTTCAAAGAGCTCATCCAGGGTCCCATATCCGCCAGGCATAACTATATAACCCTGTGAATATTTCATGAACATGATCTTACGGATGAAAAAGTAGTCAAAGGTAAACAGCTTATCCTGGTCGATAAATTTATTGGATGATTGCTCAAAAGGTAAAGCAATATTCATACCCACTGATTTCCCATTTCCTTTTGAAGCTCCTTTGTTGGCGGCTTCCATTATGCCAGGGCCTCCGCCGGTGATAATTCCGAATCCGTGTTTGGTGAGCTTAAATGCAATCTCTTCTGCCATTTTATAATAGCGGTGCTGTGGCTTTGTTCGTGCAGAGCCAAACACTGAAACACAGGGCCCAATGCGGGCCAGCTTTTCAAAACCGCCTACAACTTCTGAAATAATTTTAAAAATCTGCCATGAATCATTGGTCTTAATCTCATTCCAATCCTTGGCTGAAAATGCCCGGCGGATTTTTTCCTCTTCGTTCAAATTATGATAATCCTCTGTCATCGCTCTATAATTAGGAATTTTAGTCCAAACCTACATATTTTTCCTGATGTAATTAAAAATTATCTTCAAAAAAAGATCAGCTTTTTTCGGAGTTTCCGGGAAAACGTTATTTCTGATTCAGCATTTCTTTCAGGAAAGCAGCTGTATAGCTTTTACTGTTTTTTGCTACTGCTTCAGGGGTGCCTTCTGTGATTATTTCACCACCGCGGTTACCTCCTTCAGGTCCAAGGTCGATGATATGATCAGCAACCTTTATCACATCCAGGTTATGCTCGATAATGATCACGGTGTTGCCTTTATCCACCAGCTTGTTGATAACAATCAGCAATACGCGGATATCCTCAAAATGCAGACCGGTGGTGGGTTCGTCAAGGATGTAAAGCGTTTTCCCTGTATCTTTTTTCGACAATTCCGTGGAAAGTTTCACACGCTGAGCTTCTCCACCCGAAAGGGTGGTTGATTGCTGCCCCAGCGTGATGTATCCCAGGCCCACATCCTGCAGCGTTCTTAGTTTTCGCTTTATCTGTGGAATGCTGTCAAAAAATTCCACCGCCTGATTAATGGTCATGTTCAACACATCATTAATGGATTTGCCCTTGTAACGTACTTCCAGCGTTTCCCTGTTATACCGCTTCCCGTTACAGGCCTCGCAATGCACTTGCACATCCGGCAGGAAATTCATCTCAATCACCTTTAGCCCGGCACCCTTGCATTCTTCGCATCTTCCGCCTTTCACATTAAACGAGAATCGCCCGGGTTTATAGCCCCTGATGCGGGCTTCAGGAAGCTGAACAAACAGATTCCTGATGAGTGAGAAAACTCCGGTGTAGGTGGAAGGGTTTGAGCGCGGCGTTCTGCCAATTGGCGACTGGTCAATCTCAATTACCTTGTCAATATATTTCAATCCTGAAATATTCTCATAGTCAAGCGGTTTTTTCTCCGCCCGGAAAAAGTGATGATTCAGAATTGGGTATAGCGTTTCATTTATGAGGGATGATTTTCCACTTCCTGAAACTCCGGTTACACAGATTAATTTGCTAAGCGGAATGGAAATATTGACGTTTTTCAGGTTGTTACCTTTAGCACCTGTCAGTGTTAATTCTTTTCCTGAGCCTGGTCTGCGGCTTTCCGGCACTGCAATTTCCTTTCGCCTGCTCAGATAATCGCCGGTAACAGTCTTGCTGTTTTCAATATCAGCAGGTGAACCTTTAGCTACTATACGGCCGCCAAGCCGGCCTGCACCGGGGCCTATATCTGAAACAAAATCAGCCGAACGGATCATCTCTTCATCATGTTCCACCACGATTACTGAATTGCCAATATCCCTCAGTTTTTTTAGTGAATTGATCAGCCGGAGATTATCACGCTGATGCAAGCCTATGCTGGGTTCATCCAGTATATAAAGCACACCCACCAGCTGTGATCCTATCTGAGTGCCAAGCCTTATCCGCTGTGCTTCTCCTCCGCTAAGGCTGCGTGCCGGCCGGTTGAGCGACAGGTAGTCTATTCCCACATCCAGCAGAAAGCTGATGCGTGTTTGTATCTCCCGGATAATTTCACCGGCTACCTGCATTTTTCGCTTGTCGAGGGTCTTGTGAGCATCACCGATCCATGCCTGCAATTCATTCAGATCCATTTCTGCGAGCTCACCTATATGCTTCTCGCCGATCTTAAAATGCAGCGATTCTTCTTTTAGCCTGTACCCGTGGCAGGCAGGACAGGTGGTTTTATTCATGAAGCTGCTCACCCATTTTCTGATGTTCCTTGGAGCATCCTCGGTATTCTGATTCAGGATAAAGTTTACAATCCCTTCAAAGCTAAGCTCATAAGAAGAGGTAACGCCCAGGTAATCATTCTTTATTTCCAGTGGCTTGCCCGATCCGTAAAGGATAACATTCATGGCTTCTTCAGAGATATCTTTGATAGGCGTTTTCAGGTCGAAATTAAACTGCTGCCCGATGGCCTCTACCTGCCTGAAAATCCATGAGTTTTTATATTTGCCCAAAGGAGCAAGGCCACCCTGCCTGATGCTCAGGCTGTCATCAGGGATTATCCGTTTCATGTCCACCTCCGAGATTTTCCCCAGCCCGTTGCATCTTGGGCAGGCCCCGTAAGGCGAGTTAAAGGAAAAAGTATTGGGTTCGGGGGGATCATACGAAATGCCCGAATCCACGCACATCAGTGATCTGCTGTATTGGCGGACTTCACCGCTTTCATGATCCAGCACCATCACAATGCCGCGGCCGTGTTTCATGGCCAGGTCAACTGCTTTTTTCGTGCGCTCGCGATCCTCTTCTTTCACCTGAATACGATCGATGACAATTTCAATATCATGGATCTTGTACCGGTCCACTTTCATCCCGAAGGTAATATCTCTTATCTCACCATCCACACGAACTTTCGTGAAACCCTGTTTTCTTACGGTCTCGAAAAGCTCCCTGTAGTGGCCTTTGCGCCCTTTCACCACAGGTGACATTACCACTGCCTTTTTGCCTCCAAAATGCTCCTGGATCAGGTTAATAATCTGCTCTTCGGTGTACTGGGTCATCTTTTTGCCGGTAACATATGAATAGGCATCACTAACCCTGGCATACAGCAGCCTGAGGAAATCATATATTTCCGTTACCGTGCCCACTGTGGAGCGCGGA
>JBEPXQ010000214.1:0-4266 GCA_041641835.1 Bacteroidales bacterium | reverse complement strand
TTGGCAAAACCTTTCAGGTTACTGTCGATGTAAACCTGGGGATGATCTATGCTATAACGCACACCTGCCTGCGCAGCCAGGTGCACTACTATGTCAAAAACATTAGCTGCGAAAAATTCTTTCATTGCTTTCCTGTCGGCTATATCCAGCCGTATAAATAACAGGTTTTCATGCTTTTTAGACGGGAGTTTTTCATAGAAAGATATCCCCTGCCGGTCATTACAGGAATTTATGCTGACATTAGCAGTGATTTCCCCGCTGGAAGATATCCCCAGATCATTTAACCGGCCATATTTCAATCTTGTATCATAGTAATCATTGATATTGTCCAGGCCGGTTATTTCGACTTCGGGGTATTCCTTTAGCAGGTGTTTGGCAAAAGCATGCCCAATAAATCCGGCCATGCCTGTTATGAGTATTTTCTTTTTCATTGATTTAGAAGATATTATCTTTTAGTTATGCTGCAAGTCGGCACAGCTCCGCCCCCTCACTTACATATGCAAATGAGTGGCATGTGCTTTTAAAATCGGGAAAGTTCGTTTTAACGGAAGATTTTTACTGGTCCTGCTGCCAGAGCAGAAGAGGCTCCTGGCTGTTTAGCGAAACTTTGTAACCATCAAATTCTTCAGGCTCAAAAACCACATACCTGATCTTCCGGTTAATCATCGTCTCCACTTTTCCCACCAGTTTGAAAAGGTAATCTTTATTGATGTCTTTTCCAACAAAGATCAGGTCCATCACCGTGGAATTGATTCCGCGGGCAAAGTCACCGGTAAGGAAAACTTTATGAACATCGCCAAGTTTCTTCACTACCTCTTCTATCACCTGATCAATACCCACGTATTTCAGTATGATATTGTGGATATCAGAAAACAAGGGATGAGCGTGGTTTGCCCTGTAGATTTTCTTGTTTCCACGCATACTGGTGCTGAGCAAACCGGCATTTTCAAATTTATTCAATTCAAGCCGGATAGAATTAGTGGATTCTCCGAATTCTTCCGATAAACTTCGGAGATAAGCTTCTGATCTGCTGTTAAGGAAAAACTTAAGCAGCATTTTCAGACGGGTTTTTGATGTGATTAAGGCTTCTAACACAAATAACGAACTTTAGCAATTCCCTGATAAAAAAGCAGGCTATCGATTTTGAGTAACAAATTTACTCATTTTTCAATAAGAAACAAAACATATGAAATTAATTTTGGTTTAAAGTGCAGCCATCACTACAAACTAAAATTTCAGACCTGCAAGATATGTTAGATTTCCTGGATTACAAGGAACTTGTCTCTACATCCAATTCTAAACAAAGTGCCAATGACCAGCTATCGCAGCAGGGAAGTCATATCACTGCCCCGCGGCCCGGCGGAGGCGGAAATCCCCGTGGCGGCGAAGGCATAGTGCCTGCCCTGTGACAACAGCGACCAGAGGAAGCTCGTTGTCCACAGGTTGCAGGCACTGCCAGAGCCGTTGCGGGATTGCAGCCGCAGACGGAAGCCTGCCGTGTCAGTGACATGCGGGAGGGACAGGCAGGCGTAGCCGCCCAGATGGTAATCAGAAAAAACATCAGGCAATAAAAAACCGCCCCGGCGACGCTGGGGCGGTAAGTGTTATGAAAAAGAAATGCTGTTAGGCTTGTTCCTTGATGGCTGCCTGCGCAGCTGCCAGGCGCGCGATAGGCACGCGGAAAGGTGAACAGCTTACGTAGTTCATTCCCACGCGGTGGCAGAACTCCACGGAACTGGGCTCTCCGCCATGCTCGCCACAAATACCTACCTTGAGGTCTTTGTTGGTTTCGCGGCCTTTGCGGGTTCCCATTTCAACCAACTGGCCAACGCCTGTCTGGTCGAGCACCTGGAACGGATCGTTCTTCAGGATGCCTTTTTCCATGTAAACCGGAAGGAATTTGCCGGCATCATCACGTGAATAACCAAAGGTCATCTGTGTGAGGTCGTTGGTACCGAAGCTGAAGAATTCTGCTGATTTTGCGATCTCATCTGCAGTGAGTGCGGCACGTGGCACCTCGATCATGGTTCCCACCAGGTAATCGATTTCGTCGTTGCGTTCTGCAAATACGGTTTTGATGGTGTTGCGCACGATCTCTTCCTGCATTTTCATTTCCTCAATGGTTCCGGTAAGCGGAATCATTATTTCAGGTATGGCAGTAACACCTTTTTTCTTCAGGTTAAGCGCTGCCTCGATGATGGCTCGTGCCTGCATCTCGGTGATCTCGGGATAGGTGTTTCCAAGGCGGCATCCGCGGTGGCCAAGCATGGGGTTGAATTCCATGAGGTTTTCCACGCGCTCTTTAACCACTTCCAGGCTGAGGCCGAGCTCATCGGCCATTTCTTTCTGGTTTTTTTCCTCGTGCGGTACGAACTCGTGCAACGGCGGATCGAGCAGACGGACAGTCACGGGCAGATCTTTCATGGCTTCGAAGATACCCTCGAAGTCCTGACGCTGGTATGGCAGCAGCTTTTCGAGTCCTTTGCGGCGGCCTTCCTCATCATCAGCGAGGATCATTTCGCGCATGGCTTTGATGCGGTCACCTTCGAAGAACATGTGCTCGGTACGGCACAGGCCGATACCCATTGCGCCGAAATCGCGTGCGGTTTTGGCATCATTAGGCGTATCTGCATTTGTTCTTACCAACATGCGGCTGTATTTGTCGGACAGCTTCATCAGTGTAGCAAGGCTTCCTGATACTTCCGGTTCTTCGGTGTCCACTTTACCTTCATAAACTTCACCAGTGGAACCGTTGAGTGAAATCCAATCGCCTTCGTTGAACTTTTTACCATCAACAGTCATGGTTCTTTCGCGGTAGTTCACCTTTATGGTTCCTGCACCGGAAACGCAGCATTTACCCATTCCGCGGGCCACAACTGCAGCGTGAGAGGTCATACCACCACGGGCGGTGAGGATACCGTTTGCGATATTCATACCCTCAAGGTCTTCGGGAGAAGTTTCAATTCTCACGAGGATAGCATTTTCAAATTTGGTAGCTTCATCGGCAAAGAACACAACCTGTCCGGTAGCAGCGCCTGGTGATGCGGGCAGACCTTTTGCAATGGTGTTGGCTTTGATCAATGCATCAGGGATAAAAACAGGGTGCAGCAGTTCATCGAGCTTATTGGGCTCTACGCTTAACACGGCATCTTTATCATCAATTATTCCCTGGTCCAGCATATCGGTGGCAATTTTCACCATGGCAGCACCAGTACGTTTACCGCCACGGGTTTGCAGCAACCAAAGTTTACCATCCTGTATGGTAAATTCGAGGTCCTGCATATCTTTGTAGTGATCTTCAAGATCCTGCTGGATTTTATCAAGTTCCTTGTACAGCTTAGGCATTGTTTCTTCCAGTGAAGGGAATTTATCTTTCCGTTCTTCTTCGGAAACGCCGGCCAGCTCGGCCCAGCGGCGTGAGCCCTCGAGTGTGATCTGCTGTGGTGTACGAGTACCGGCAACCACATCTTCGCCCTGAGCGTTGATGAGGTATTCACCGTTGAAAATGTCTTCTCCGGTGGCTGCATCACGGGTAAAAGCAACACCTGTGGCAGAGTTTTCGCCCATGTTACCGAATACCATTGCCTGCACGTTAACGGCAGTTCCCCACTCATCAGGGATCTTGTTGATACGGCGGTAGTAAACGGCTCTTGCTGTATTCCAACTATCGAAAACGGCCATCACGGCACCCCAGAGCTGCTCCCATGGATCTTCAGGAAAATCTTTTCCAAGGCTGTCTTTAACGGCTTTTTTAAATTCGGAAACGAGTTCTTTAAGGTCATCAGTGGTAAGCTCCACGTCATTTTCCACACCTTTTTCTTCTTTCTTACTGTGGATGATCACTTCAAATGGGTCTTCTTCTTCTTTTGAAGCAGGCTTCATACCCAAAACCACGTCACCATACATCTGGATAAAGCGGCGGTATGAGTCCCATGCGAAACGGTCGTTGCCGGTTTTTTTAGCCAGTCCTTCCACAGAAACATCATTCAAACCCAGGTTGAGGACGGTATCCATCATACCGGGCATGGAAACGCGTGCACCTGATCTAACAGAGAGCAGGCATGGGTTTTCGCTGTCGCCGAATTTTGTTCCCATGATATTTTCCACATTCTGTACAGCGGTTTCCACTTCACCGCGGATCATATTAACGACGCCGTCATGACCAATTTTGTTGTAGTCAGTACAAACTTCAGTAGTAATAGTAAAGCCGGGGGGAACTGGTACTCCCACCAGGTTCATTTCAGCCAGGTTGGCACCTTTACCACC
>JBEPXQ010000213.1:0-4286 GCA_041641835.1 Bacteroidales bacterium | reverse complement strand
TTTTTTGATGAGATATTTTATTTCAGTACTATTATTCATTGCATCATCAGTGATGTTGCACGCCCAGGAAGAGGGTGAAGTATGGACACTCCAGCGTTGCATAGCATACGCTGAAGAGCACAATCTTACCATAAAGTTACAGGAACTTGCCGTGGAGCAAAATGAAGCCATGCTGCTTCAGCAAAAGGCAGGAATGGCACCCGGGCTTAATGCTTATGCTAATCACGATTATAACTGGGGCCGGACAGTGGACCGTTTTACCAACGATTTTGCGGATACCAGGATATTATCACAGAATTTCTATTTGTCATCTTCCGTAACAGTTTTCAATGGCTTGCGGATGCTGCATCAGCTAAAGCAGCGGCAGCTGGAGCTGCAGGCAAGCAGGATGGATGTAGAGAAAACGCTGGATGATATCAGGCTGGCCATTGTAAGTGCTTATTTGCAGGTGATCTTTAATACCGAGCTTGTTGAGGTAACAAAATCACAGGTGGACATTACCCGGCAGCAGGTTGAGCAGACAAGAAAACAGGTGGAGGCCGGGGCTTTGGCTCAGGGGGCGCTGCTTAATGTGCAATCGCAGCTGGCAGCGGAAGAATTGAACCTGGTAACGGCTAATAACCAGCTGGAAATGGCCTATCTGGATCTGAAGCAGATTCTGGAGCTGCCTGATGGGGAAGGCTTTAAAATTGCCATTCCTGAAATTTCAATCGAAAATAATCCTCAGATCGACCGCGAGCCTTCGCAGATATACAACTATGCCGTGAATAACCGCCCGGCTATTCAAAGTGCTGAACTTAGGGTTCAGAGTAGTGAGAAGGCATTGTCTGCAGCACGCGGAAGTGCTTATCCTAACCTGGAGATCAGAGGATCTTACGGCACCGGATATTCAGGTGCGGCCCGCGAAATATCCGGGGTTTCCATCGGCGGATATACGCCCAACGGCAACATCACACAGGCAGGCGACTCTGTGTTGTCACCTACAGTTGTTTATGAAGATCAGGTTATTCCTTATCAGGAACAAATTGACCAGAACAGCAACTATTCCCTGGGGCTAAGCCTCACAGTCCCCATTTTTAATGGCTTGCAAAGAAGAACGAGCATACAAACCTCTAAAATAGCTGTGGAGCAGGCTAAAATATATTTGCAACAGGAAAAAAATGCTGTAAGAAAAACCATAGAACAGTCTTATGCTGATGCTGAAGCAGCACTGAAAAAATATTATGCAGCCAGGAAAACCCTGGAGGCTTCCGGATTGTCTTTCAAATATGCACAACAGAAATTTGATGTGGGCATGATAAATGCGCTGGAATTCAACAATGCTAAAAATAACATGATACGGGCTGAGTCAGATCTGTTGCAGGCCAAATTTGAATATGTCTTCCGCACCAAAGTGCTGGATTTTTATCTGGACAAACCATTGACCATAGAATAATAAGATGAGCAAAAAAAGAAGAAGGAATTTAATTATAGCAGGAGTAATTCTGCTTGTTATACTTCTGGTTGTAGCAAAAAAACAAGGTTGGATAGGCGAAGAAGAAGCTGTGAAGGTGAGCACGGAAAAAGCTGAATTGCGTGATATTACTGAAACAGTGAATGCCAATGGAAAGATACAGCCGGAAACTGAAGTGATCATCACAGCTGATGTTTCAGGAGAAATTATTGAGTTGCATGTGAAAGAGGGCGATCAGGTAACCAAAGGTGAAGCCTTGCTTAAGATCAATCCGGATGTTTATCAGGCCACTGCTGAACGGCTGGAAGCTGCTCTGAACACCAGCAAAGCTAACCTGGCCAACGCCAAAGCACGCCTGGCGCAGGTGAAAGCACAATTTTTAAATGCAAAGGCAAGTCATCAGCGGAGTAAAAAGCTTTTTGAGCAGGGCGTTATTTCACAGGCCGAGTATGATCAGGCCTTATCTGCTTTTGAATCCGCTAAAGCTGAAGTTACGGCTGCAGAACAGAATGTAGTGGCAGCGGAATATTCGGTGAAAAGTGCACAGGCATCCCTGAAAGAAGCACGTGATAATCTTGGGAAAACAACAGTGTTTGCACCCATGAGCGGAACTGTTTCGCGCCTGAATAAAGAAGTGGGAGAGCGGATTTCAGGTGCCTCTCAATTCTCTGCCGGTACTGAGATATTGAGAATTGCTGATCTGAAAAACATGGAAGTGAATGTGGATGTGAGCGAAAATAATATCATTTTAGTTCATTTACGAGATACTGCTGAGATAGATGTAGATGCATATCCTGACCGAGTTTTCAGGGGGATAGTTACCGAAATAGCTAATTCAGCAAATCAAACCCAGGGAGGAACGGATCAGGTTACCAACTTCCAGGTGAAAATCAAGATGCTGCGTTCTTCATATCGCGACCTGATTGACACTGCAGGTGCAGGAAGGTTTCCCTTCCGGCCCGGTATGTCAGCTAATGTGGATATACAAACAGAGAAAGACTTTAATGTCGTGGCTGTGCCTATACAGGCCGTCATTGCAAAAGAAGAGGATCAGAAAGATACAACAAAGGCGGATTCTGAAAAAGAGCTTATTAAATATGTGTTTGTTTATAAGGACGGAAGGGCTTTGATGAAGGAGGTGAAAACAGGAATTCAGGATGATCGCTATCTTCGGATAACTTCAGGTTTGCAGGTGGGAGAACAAGTAATTACTGCACCCTATAACGCGATCAGTGAAACACTGCAGGACAGTATGAATGTTCAGAAAGTGGACAGGGATCAGTTGCTGATCCTTGAAAAATAGTACTTTTGCAGGCTGTATGGGAAAGATATTGAATATTGAGACGTCCACCCGCGTATGTTCAGTTGCGCTGGCTGAAGATGGTAATATCCTTGAGAGCAGGGAAAAAACGGACACATTTGAGCATGCCAAAATCCTTCATCCATTTATCCGTGAGGTGATGAAAGGGCAGCAGTGGAGCAAGCTGGATGCCATTGCAGTGAGCGAAGGTCCGGGTTCTTATACCGGGCTCAGGATTGGCGTTTCTGCCGCTAAAGGTCTTTGCTATGCTGAAAATATTCCTCTAATCGCCGTTAGCACGCTGCAGGCAATGGCCATGCATGCTATCGACCAACTAAATGATGAGCAAGCATTTTATGTGCCTATGATAGATGCCCGACGGATGGAAGTTTATTCAGCTGTTTACGATGTAAAAGGCAATCCTCATAAAAAAGTTGAAGCTGAAATTATTGATCACAATAGTTTCAAAGAGTGTTACGCCAGGGCCAGGGTTTATTATTTTGGAGACGGTGCAGCAAAATGCCGTGAAGCTTTTTCGGATCAGAAAAATATGATTTATCACAATGGTGGGTTTCCCTCTGCAGAATATATGAATAAACTGGCACAGAGGCTACTTGAGAAGAAAGATTTTCGAGATGTGGCTTATTTTGAGCCGTTTTACCTCAAGGATTTTATTGCAGGAAAACCGAAAGTTAAAGGCTTGGAAATAAAATAGAAATATATTAAACCCTGCAGGTCTTTTGTGTGTCATAAAAATAAACCCAAAACCAGGATTTTATGCGCTTAAGATTTACATTGTTAGCGGCAGTCATGCTATTTGCTCTTATGCAGCTAGCTGCCCAGGAGAATAAGGATTCACAAATTACTTACAGACCAACTGATCATGAGATAAGCACAGGTGTGCTGAACCTGTTCGGGGAAATTCCTGCCGGCGCATCTTCAGCAAGGTCATCAGTGCTCTCCGGGCTTGCTGATTATAATCCACCGGAAATAACACTGGGTTACCGCTATCATATTGATAGATCAGCCTTGCGAGCCGGCTTTGGATTTACTTCATCTTTTGCTGAAACAGAGGAGGATACCATTAAGCCCAAAGAAACAAATAGATACTCAAAATTTGCTTTTTACGCCGGATACCAATACGGATTTTACCATAAGCGAAGTAGCTTTTACCTGGGAATTGATGTACTTTATGAATCACAACAATCAGAATATATCTCAGACCGTAAGCCTGTTTTTTACAGCAAAGAAACCCGTGATCACAGCGCCTATGGTTTTCGGCCGTTTTTAGCAGTGCGCTATTTCATTAGTCCGCGAATATCATTTTCCACTGAAACATATTTTAATCTCCGGTGGTTTACCATGGATTCTGAAACGGTGAACATTGAGGGCGAGATTACAGAAAGCCAATACGTGACCGGAAACAAAATGAGTTTTGGTCCTGTAGGAGCTGTATCTGTGAATTTTCACCTGTAGTGGATTGGATCGCGGTAAAAAGCCTAAAAAACGTTGATACACGTATCGGGCAGAAAA
>JBEPXQ010000212.1:0-4320 GCA_041641835.1 Bacteroidales bacterium | reverse complement strand
TAAGCTTGACCGTGCTAAAATTGATAATATTATTGATGCCCGCAAGGCCCTGGTTAAGATCATTTCTTATACTTCAGGATACGGGATGAACACTGTTAAGATCTATTCAGACTACCAAATTGATGTGAAAATAGGAGTGAGAGCTAAGTATGAAACCGAATTCTAAAGGGTGATGCAAGTAAAAAGTACAGTTATTCTGATTCTGGTTTTTACCGCTGTGCTGTCAGTCAAGCTGAAAGCGCAGGCGGATATGACCACACATTTCATGGAAGCAATTCCGCAGGCAAATTACGAGAATCCTGCCATGATACCCGACCTTAAGTTTCACTTTAGTGTTCCTGGCATTTCTTCAATATATCTGGAAGCAGCAAACAGCGGTTTCCATTTCAAAAATATCATAGAAAACCGTGGTGACTCCAGTTATCTTCTGCTGGATGAGCTGGTGAACGAGCGCTTGAACAACAATAATCATTTCGCAATGCATTATGCTCACGAGATTCTCTCTTTTGGGATCAATTTTGATGAGCGGATGTACTTCAGTTTTGCAGTGAGTGAACACTTCAATGCCAGGTTTACCTATCCAAAAGAATTGATAGCACTGCCTGTCCGTGGAAATGCAGCTTTTTTAGGGGAAACTGTGGAGATTTCCCCGCTTAGCTTCAAGGCAACGCATTACCGGGAATATGCTGCAGGAGCTGCCTGGCAGGAGCCGGGCCACTGGTCAGCGGGTGGCAGGTTTAAGCTGTTGTTTGCCAAAAGCAACCTATGGACTGAAGAGGCTTATGCCAGTCTTTATACCCATCCTGATGGTTATGCACTTGAAGCAGAGGCCGAAATATTAGGACATGCTACTTTGCCACCAGGTATGATGCTGGAAGAAATTGACAGTATTACAGGAGATCCCGACATCCGGGATTACCTGATGAACACAGCTAACTGGGGTGTAGGCTTTGACTTCGGATTTAATTATATCATCAATAATGATTTTTCTGTAAGTGCAAGTATTATTGATCTGGGTACAGTAAATTTCAACGGGAATACCTATAATTATACCAACGAAAAAACGAAAGTTTCCTTTGATGGGTTTGATGCGTATCGTTATGTAAATATGACTGATTCTACTATTGAAGACGAGATAAGGAATACCATAGATTCTATAACAGACCGGTTTAACATTACCAAAGACGAGGAGGCTTATACCATGCCGCTGACCACCAGGTTTTATGTGGGCGGCCGGTATCATATAAGCGATAAGCAGCAGGTTGGATTGCTTTTTCGCGGGCAGTTCTTCGATGGGGCTTTCTGGCCGGCAGTTACGGCATCCTATAACCATACATTTGGTAAAACGCTATCACTTGCAGCAAGCTATACAGCTACTCACGACAGCTATTTTAACATCGGGTTGGGTGCCTCAGTTAATGCAGGTCCGGTACAGTTCTATCTGGCTTCGGATAACTGGATGGCAGCATTGATTCCCGAACGCACGAAATTCCTGAATATTCGTCTGGGCTTAAATATCGTGGTACGCCAGAAAGGCGAAGACAGACCGATGTTTGATCCTTATCACTGATCAGCAGGTTTTTTTCCGCGTAACCAGATTTTCTGCCCTGTTTTTACTTCGCTTCCGGCTTCCATGCGGTTTCTACGGTAAAGGTGCTTTAGCTTTATTCCATATTGCTGTGAAATGGAATACATGGTTTCACCTGGTTTTGCTATGTGAAACTTTTCGCTGCCTTTTCTTCTTTTGGGTTGAAGATAAACAATGTCACCGGCTTCAATCTTTCGCCCGTTTTCCAGTTCATTGTAACGCTCCAATTGCCATTGCCACATGTTCAGCTCTTTAGCAATCGATTCCGGGCTGTCACCTTTGCGGGCAACAACATATTTAATTCGGTTTTTGGTTTTTACCACCATTGCACGGGTGCTTACATAAGCTTCCCCGGGTTCTTTAACACGCTCAAATTCCTTATGATCCTGCTGTTTTTCTTTGCCGGATTCAACATCACTGCTTTCCTTCTCCTTCCCTGTGATCAAAATTTCTGAAGACTTTTCTCCTGATTCCTCTTTAACCTCATCAAGGCTCATTGTATCGTACTTGTCCAGCTCATATCGCTCTATCAGATTTATGAGTAGTTTCGGATACTTTGGGTTTGTTGCATAGCCTGCTTTCTTCAAGCCATAGGCCCATTTTTTATATTCAGTTACATTATAATTGAAAAGGAAATCGTAGCGGCTGCGGGTGGTCAGAAACAATGAATGGTCATCAAACGATGCTTCCGGGTTTTCATATTTCCTGAAGCATTCATCTTTCTCATCATCGTCATGAAAATATTTATCGCCTGTCCATCCCAGATGACACTTTATCCCAAAATGGTTGTTGGCATTTCGTGCCAGCGCGCTATTACCAAAACCCGATTCAAGTAGCCCCTGGGCAAGCGTTATTGATGCCGGGATCTTAAATTCTATCCGCTTTTTAATGGCTATTGACTTGTATGTTTCAATATACGCTTCTGGTGTTAGCTTGCTTTCGGGAGCCTGCCCGGAAATAATCCCCGGAAATAACAGGCAAAAGATTAAAAATATAATGATTGTGCTCTTACGTATCATAGGTCTATATGGATATTATATGTAACAAAAATACAGTCGGAGTTAGCTCGTACCGGACAACCCAATGGTGATTTATCCACAAAAGATTGTTATTAACGCATGTGTTTCAAATTTAGTACCCTTTTCAGCATTGAGCACTATATTGCCAATTCTGATTAAATTTGCCGCATGACAACACTGGACACCAATTTTCCTGAATTATCGGCAGAGCAATCAGAGAAGTTGAAATCATTTGCTTATCATCTTGTTGACTGGAATGATAAGATCAATCTGATCTCCCGTAAGGATGTGGATAATGTGCTGGATCACCATATCACCCATTCGCTGGGCATAGGAAAGCTATTTAGTTTCAGGGATGAAACCAGGATTCTGGATGTTGGCACAGGTGGTGGCCTGCCAGGTATTCCACTGGCCATTTACTTCCCACGTTGCCGGTTCCATCTGATCGATGCTACAGCAAAAAAGATAATGGCAGTAAATGATATCATTGAAAAGCTGGAACTCAAAAATGTGACCGCTGAGCAGGTGCGACTGGAAAACCATCATGAAGCTTATGAATTTATCGTAAGCCGGGCTGTTACCCGCCTGGGAAAATTCACGGCCTGGCTGAATCCGGAAACTATATCAAAAAACCACCGTCATGATTTCCGTAATGGAATTATGTACCTGAAAGGCGGAGAGGTAAGTGAAGAGATCAGGGAAACATCTTTCAGATCATCTGTTTATCATTTGTCAGAATTTTTCCCTCAGGACTTCTTCAAAACCAAGAAGGTGATTCATTTGTACCGGTAGCTGCCGGAAACAATAAATTAGTAACTGGCAACTTTTCTTTTTTTAGATCAATTCTAACAATACTTAACTTTGAAACTACCGCCATTTTTCCGACATTAGCTGATCCTAAAAAAGGAGGTCATTCTGCAGTTCTTTATGAAGATTAATGTGGAGGATTAAAATATCCTGCCTGCAGAATCATTTTGATTTTTAATTTGTTGATTTGGAAATACATCATATAAAACAAATATTATGAGCAATCTGAAAGGAATTGAGCCTGCAAAGGTTTGGGAACATTTTGAAAGGCTGACAGAGATCCCGCGTCCGTCGAAAAAGGAAAAAAACGCGGCTGAGTTCGTAAAAGAATTCGGTGAAAAACTCGGACTGGAAACCATTATGGATTCCACCGGCAACGTAATCATCAAAAAACCTGCAACTAAAGGATATGAAGACCGTCAGGGAATCATCCTGCAGGGGCATATCGACATGGTTCCCCAGAAGAATAATGATGTGGAGCATGATTTTGAAAACGACCCTATTGATGCATATATTGATGGCGAATGGGTAACGGCTAAAGGCACTACTCTTGGTGCTGATAATGGTATTGGCGTGGCCGCTGCCATGGCTGTACTGGAAGCTGATGACCTGGAGCACGGACCAGTTGAAGCATTGATAACTGTGGATGAGGAAACGGGCATGACAGGTGCTTTTGGGCTGAAACCTGGCCTGCTGGATGGCAACATACTCGTGAATATGGATTCGGAAGACGAAGGCGAGCTCTACATTGGATGTGCCGGAGGTATGGATACCATTGCCTATTTTGATTATGACCAGGAGGATGTGCCCGGTGAAATGACTGCATATAAGATCCACGTAAAAGGTCTTAAAGGCGGTCATTCTGGTCTGGATATCCATCTGGGACGCGGCAATGCCATAAAAATT
>JBEPXQ010000211.1:0-4325 GCA_041641835.1 Bacteroidales bacterium | reverse complement strand
AAACCGTGGATGCCACAGGCTGGAAAGTGCTGATCAGTGCTTCCTATTCTAATATCAACTCAATTAATGTTGACGAGTGGGATATAGGTGTTATGCCTGCAAATTCTGCCCAATGGCGCGGTGACGTTACAGGTGCTAATGACTGGGGTGCCAATATGTTCTGGAATAATGGCAGCAGTGGCTGGGCCATGATCGTTGATGACCAGGGTGAAATTGTTGACTTTTTGGCCTGGGATTGGAATGTTGCGGATATCCAGGCGATGAGTGTCAACTCCTCTTCATTTAGCGGGTTAAATCCTATGGATCCTGCTAATGAACAATGGACAGGTGATGGCCTTGATGCATCATGTTCACAAACCATGTACAGAATTACTGCTGATAATAACAACACTTCTGACTTTACCTGCCAGGCGCATGACAGGGGAACACCAAATGCTCTCAGCGTTGTCAGCAGCAGTAGTTGCGAAAGTGCCCGCGTGCCATTAACGGTAAATGTTACTGGTGCACCTCCTGTTGATGCTCAACTGGATGCTATAGTAGAACCAGCAACAGGACAGCTGCTTACAACTGCAGAGCCTGTTACATTCAGGGTGCTGAATAATGGTACTGATACTTTCAATACTGTGCAGCTATCCTATAATATGATTGGCGGACCTTCGGTTACTGAAACTGCGAACCAGGCATTAGCACCTGGGGATACATTAATGCATACATTCAGCTCTACAGTTGACCTCAGTAACTTCGGACCATACACCATCCAGGGTTATATCGATGTGCCTGCTGATACTGTTAATCTTAATGATTCGCTGATGAAGATTGTTGAAAATACCAAAAACTATTGTATATCAAGAGCTACTTCATCAACCTATCATTTTATTGAAAATGTTAGTGTAACGGATATCAATAATACCTCAACCGGTTCAGCACAATACACTGATTTTACAAATTCAGTTGCTCCGGCGGTGCTTTACAAGAATGTAAATCATAATATGTCCGTAACTTTCGAGAGTACTTATTCATCAGCCTATGATGTTAGTATGAAGGTGTTTATTGATGCCAACCGTGATGGTGTGTTTGATGAGACCACAGAAACATTTATGGCAGAAAACGTGAACAGCATGAGCCCTCCATATACATTTACCAACAATATCAAGTTGCCGGCCAATGCCGCAACCGGATTAACGGTAATGCGCGTGGTGCTTGTAAGAAACACCAGCCTGCCAAATGTTCACCCGTGTGGAACCTATACCTATGGGGAAACAGAGGATTACCTGGTTCACATGATACCATTGATACCTAAAGATGCTGGTATTGTGGGCATCACAAGGCCCGCTAAGTTTGTTCTTAATGCAAATCAGCAATTCCACGTGGTGGTGAAGAACTTCGGTTCTGATACCATCCATAGTGTGGATATTGACTACTCAATAGCTGGCACTGCATCTACACATACATATAATACCAGCCCGATTCCACCACTGGCAATGGATACCGTAAATATGCCTATACTTACAATTCCTTATGGAAATGGTAATTTGTGTGCAAGTACATCTTTAGCCAATGATACAAATGCCTTTAATGATGGACATTGCACATCGGTTTATCGTTCATACACAACCACACCACCTTATGTGGATGGATTTGAACAGAAAAACTACTTCATGCAGGATACTACCAGCACGAAAACAACGCTTTGGGAACTGGGTTACCCCATGGGTAACAACATTATAGGTGCTCACGGTGGCAATAATGCCTGGGTGACTGATCTTAATGATAGCTACAACGATAACATGACTGATGTTCTGTACAGTCCAAAATTTGCCATTGGCTCACAAGGCGTTGATTCACTTGTTTTCTGGCACTACATGGATGTTGAAAACGGGGCTGATGGTGGTTACGTGCAGTATCAAAATGTAACAGGGCACTGGACTACACTTGGGCAGGCCAATGATCCTACCGCTACCAACTGGTACACCGATACAATCATTGGTCAGCCTGCATTTACGGGCAATACCAATGGCTGGATACGCTCTGCTATCTGTATAGACTCAGCGCATGTTCCTAATATGGCTTCCATCACCCAATTCCGCTTTGTGTTTGTATCTGATGGTACCACAAGTACTGGTGACGGATGGGCTATAGACGACTTCGAGATCAAGATACCGAAGGTGCAGTTTGATGCCGGAGTTAGATCTATATTGAATCCTGTTGGCTCTACCATTACCGGTGATCCTGTGAATGTGGAAGTTGAGCTGAAGAACTACGGTTCGAATACGCTTACAAACATTCCCGTGGTTTACAAGGTAGGTACAGCCAGTCCGCAAACTGAAACCTGGACAGGTAATCTGTTGCCGGATGCCACGACTAACTTTAGCTTTACAACTACATTTAATGGCCCCGCAAATGACTATAAAATCACTGCTTATACACAGCTGCTGAATGATGGAAATCATTTTAACGACACTTCATCACGGCAGATCGTAAGTGCTGTACCTGCATTGGATGCAGGAGTGGTGGATATTAGATCCATTACCAATCCTTCGTCTGGTCCGGATACTACCTGGTTCCAGAAAGATGTTCAGGTGGTGGTAACCATTAAGAACTTTGGTTCTTCCACGCTTACAAGTATGGATGTGGAATATCAGCGAGGGTCTTTGACTCCGGTTACTGAAAGCTGGACAGGATCACTGCTGCCGGATAGTACAGTGGAATATACGTTTACCACAACCTACGTGTCCGGTATAGGAAATTATACTATCTGCAGCCGCACACTGCTTACTAATGATGCTGACCCTTCAAACAATGAAACCTGTGAGGGTTGGCATGGTAAAATCTATGATGGCATCGAATCCAATGAGCTTCCCGGTTTCGTGCTGCATCAGAACCTGCCTAACCCGGCAAATTCCAATACAAGCATCGACTTTGAAGTACCATACGGCGGCAATGCCATTTTTGAAGTCGTTGACCTTTACGGAAGGACGCTGAAGCTTGATGAAATACATGTGACAGCAGGTCGCCATACTATTGACTTCGATGTAGATAAAATACCTTCAGGTGTTTACTACTACCATGTAACCTTTGATGGTCACAGGCTCGTGAAGAAAATGACGGTAGTCAAATAATATTCCCGGTCTTTTAGGTAATAAACCGCCCCTGCAATGCAGGGGCGGTTTTTTTTAACGATTTTTTATTTTCTAATAACTGTAAGATTTCTAATTAATTAACCTACAAAAACATCTTTCTTAATTCAATTTATTTCAACTGACACTAAATATTCTGGTGAATTAGTCTTACATTTTAATATATTTGAGGCTTGAAAATTTGTAGAGCTAATAATATAAACATTTGATAAAGAGAATAATGCAGTAATTTATGAGGAAACTTTTACTTTCGCTTATTGGTATTTCAATTTTTGGTTTGCTGAATGCTCAGAATGTAGTATTTCACGAAAACTTTGAATTACCCTCTGGAGCTGATAGCGTAGCGACCTATTCATCAGACACCTCCAGCATTCAAAATACATGGGGAATTTCAACGGACCTGTATGCATCCGGAATGCGGGCTGATTCAGCGATATGCTCCCCCCATGACACCCTTACCCTTACTACAAATTCCTTCTCCACAGTTGGGAATGCGTTTGTACTCCTGGACTTCGATCACATATGTAAGATAGAAGTATTTGATAAAGCTATCATAGAGGTGTCTATTGATGGAGGAATTACCTGGGCAAAGCTTGATACTACTCATTACATGGGTGGATCAACAAAATTCGGTAATAACGGAAATGTATTTAACGTGCTTTCCTATTCCTCTGCCTGGAAGAGTGGTATGCCACTGGCGGTGCCTGATAACAGCTGGTGGAAACATGAGACTTTTAATATGTCAGCAATTGCTGCCAACAGTGCTAATGTAACAGTAAGGTTCAGTTTAATTGATGGAAACGGCGTGGCCACGAGTAGCAATAATTACGGCTGGTTTTTGGATAATATTGTAATCAGCGCTTCACCTTCAGAGTTGGTGCCTCCGGTTATCACTATGGTACCACCTATGGTAACCGATACTATTTATAGTAGTTCTCCACAAAATGTGACTGCCGTTATAACAGATAATTCCGGCATTGATACAGCTTTTGTGGTTTACTATGTGAACGGTATATTGACAGATACTCTTGGAATGACAAACTACTCAGCGGATACTTTTACTGTTGATATTCCATTTCATGGTTTTGGCCGAACCATAACCTACTTTGTTGAAGCTCATGATGGGGCTGCTGTTTCTAATATCGAAACCAATGGGAATTATTCATATTATGTAAAATATTCCTCTTT
>JBEPXQ010000210.1:0-4332 GCA_041641835.1 Bacteroidales bacterium | reverse complement strand
CTACTGAAACGAATGTAGAACAGATTGCTGAAGATGCACTGTCAGAAGTAAGGGTTGTTCCTAATCCTTATTATGGATACTCTACCTACGAGGGTGACCAGCTGGATAACAGGGTTAGGATTATTAATCTGCCGTTCTCATGCACAGTCAAAATTTACAGTCTTGACGGAACACTGGTTAGAGAATATACCAAAGATTCCGAACAAACTAATATTGACTGGGACTTGAAGAACCATGCGGGTATTCCTGTTTCCAGCGGAATATATCTCGTGCACGTTGATGCTCCCGGAGTTGGGGAAACTATTGTTAAGTGGTTTGGTTCCATGCGTCCGGTTGACCTGAACTCATTCTAATCTGAACTCAAAAATGAAAAATTACCAAAAAATGAGACATATAGTAAAATATTTCATAGCAGTGGTTTTGACGGCAGTAATTATGCTGCCGGCCAAAACCGGTTTCGCCGGTAATAAGGACCGTGCCGGTCAGGCAGGTGCTGACGAATTGCTGATCAACCCCTGGGCAAAATCCAGTGGTTGGGGTTCAGTGAATACAGGTGGTATCCGAGGCCTGGAAGCTCAGTACCTCAATGTAGCAGGACTGGCCTTTACCAATAAAACTGAAATCGGTTTTACACATACCAGTTATCTGGTTGGAACAGGTATTGATATTAATGCTGTTGGCCTCGCCCAAAAGCTTGGTGAAAACGGTGGCGTACTTGGCATAGGGATCATGTCTATGTCATTTGGCGAGATAGACCGAACTACCGTTAATCTTCCTGAAGGAGGAGCTGGTACTTTTTCCCCTACTTTCTTGAATGTGAATATATCATATGCAAAGGCCTTTTCAAACAGTATCTTTGGTGGTGTTAATATAAAGATCATTTCAGAACAGATATCTAATGTTGGCGCCCAGGGAATAGCTATTGACGCAGGTGTACAATATGTAACCGGGAAAAAAGATCAGATTAAGTTCGGTGTAGCACTCAAAAACCTTGGACCGCAAATGGCGTTCAGTGGTGACGGGATGTCATTACGTACACTCATTACAGATGCAGAACACACGATGACCGTTGAGCAGCGCTCGGATGCCTTTGAGCTACCTGCACTTATCCGTATTGGTGCTACTTATGATATTGATCTGGCTGATAAGCACATGCTTGCAGTTGCAGGTAACTTCCAGTCTAACTCCTTTAAAAAGGATGTTTACACCTTAGGCCTCCAGTACTCTTTCAGCGAATACCTGCAGGTACGTGGAGGATATAACTACGAACCCGGTATGCTCGATGGCGATCGCACATCCGTTTATACCGGCCCTACCGGTGGAGCATCTGTTATGGTTCCCCTGGATAAAGACAAAGGAAGCTACTTCTCAATCGACTATTCTTACAGATCTACAAACCCCTTTGATGGTGTTCATGCTATCGGAGCTTCAATAGTTCTGTAAAAAAGAGTTGTATTTAGAATAAAAATTTTGTATTTTTATAGTGAATTTACAAGAGGGCCCTTTTAGTAAGGGTCTTCTTGTATTTTGTTGGTAAATACACAAATTATACAATTATGGCTGATGTAAAGTATTACAGTGAGCAAGGATTAAAAAAACTCAAAGACGAACTCAACCAACTGGAATCAGTTGAAAGACCGGAGATATCCCGGCAAATTGCCGAAGCCAGAGATAAAGGAGACCTTTCGGAAAATGCAGAATACGATGCTGCTAAAGAAGCCCAGGGAATGCTGGAGGCAAAAATTTCAAAACTGAAAGAGATTATCGGTAAAGCACGAATAATTGATGAGTCAAAAATTGATGACTCAAAGGTACTTCTATTCTCTACTGTGAAAATCAAAAATAAGAAGAATAAAGCTAAAATGACCTACACCATTGTCCCGGAAAAGGAAGCCAATCTAAAGCAGGGTAAGATATCAGTAGATTCACCCATTGCTAAAGGCTTGCTTGGAAAAGAAGTAGGTGATGAGGTGGATATTAAAGTTCCTGCCGGTCTTCTTACTTTCGAAATAGTAGATATTTCCAGAAACTAAATCTGATATATTATGAGCTCAATATTTACTAAAATTGTACAAGGCGAGATTCCCGCTCACAAAATTGCGGAAGATGACAATTACCTGGCATTTCTCGACATTCATCCACTGGCAAAAGGTCATACACTTGTTATTCCCAAACAGGAAACAGATTATATCTTCAACATAGAAGATGAACGCTATAAAGGGCTTTTTGCATTTGCAAAGAAGGTGGGCTTAGCTATTGAGCAGGTTATAGAATGCAAAAGGATTGGCATTACTGTAATCGGGCTTGAGGTGCCGCATGCCCATATTCACCTGATCCCCATCAACACTCTGTATGATATGGATTTCAAACAGCCAAAACTGGAATTCAGCAACGAACAACTGGCGGAAACAGCAGCTGCTATACGCGAAAAGGTAGAATTATAGTCAACCTGATACCCTGCCTGGATTATCACTAAGAAATGATTTCCAGCTACCATATTTTTTATCATCACCGCCACTTCCCCTTTGGAAAAAGTGGCAAACAGCTACTGCCAGGCCATCACTGGCATCCAGGTATTCCGGCTGCTCATTAAGCTTTAGCAATGTTACCAGCATAGAAGCTACCTGTTCCTTGGAAGCCGATCCGCGGCCCGTAATGCTCTGCTTTATTTTCCGGGGTGTATATTCAGTAATCGGGACATCACGGTATAATGCACTGGCCATCGCAACTCCCTGAGCCCTGCCAAGTTTCAACATCGACTGTACATTTTTGCCGTAAAAAGGAGCCTCAATGGCCAATTCATCAGGATGATACTCATCAATCAGGGCAAGGGTCCTTTCAAATATTCTCTTTAACTTTAGGGCGTGGTTGGGTAAACGGCTTAACTTTAAAACACCCGTATTTATCAAGCTGACCTGATTGCCGGTGCAGGATATTAAACCATATCCCATTATATTTGTTCCCGGGTCTATGCCCAGTATGATTTTTTCATTACTCAAAATAATACTTTTTTGTCGAAAACAAAAATACATAAAACATATAACCTGGCTTTAAAAATAGCCATACTGCTGCTGGCATACTGGGTGCTTTACCGGCAGATATTTGTAAAGCACAGTGCAGGAGAAATTGTGAGCTACTTTCAGGAACAGTACCGTATTAAGGATATTATCGGGCCTGTTATTGCTGTTTTCCTGATGATGTTTCTTAACTGGAGTACCGAAGCAATAAAATGGCGTTACCTGGTGGCCAAAAGCGAACAAATTAGTACAGGCAGGAGCCTTAAAGGAGTTTTCAGTGGCGTTACCATTAGCTCGATGACCCCCAACCGGGTGGGAGAATACTTCGGAAGAGTATTTATACTCCGTAAAACGCATCCATTACGCGGTATTTTTATCACGATAGTGGGAAGTATAAGTCAGCTACTGGTAACAATTTTCTTCGGCAGCCTGGGACTTACCTATGTTATCCTCTGGTTTCCAAAAAATGTGTTCCTTGAAGGCTGGCTAATGCAGGCAGGAGCATTGCTGTTGACTTTTACAGTACTCTTTTTTCTGGGCGGAATCTATTTTAATATCGGCTTCTTATCCGGTTGGATTAAGCGGGTTGTTAAAAGCCGGTGGAGAAAATACGTTCGCTTCGTGGATGTCTTTTCATGGTATGACCGTAAAGAACTTCTGAATGTATTTCTCTACAGCTTTCTGCGATACTGTATATTCAGCCTGCAGTTTTACATACTGATGCGGCTGTTTCATATTGATGTTTCCCTGGGTGAAGGATATTTGCTTATATCTCTCATTTTTCTGGCAATTACTGCCATCCCTTCCGTTGCTCTCGCTGAACTTGGCATAAGAGGCTCTGTGGCTATTTATGTGGTGAGCATTTACTTTGCCGAAAAAGGAGTTTTGCCCCCGGGGCAGCTAAACCTGGATGTTATGGCCTCCACAACTTTACTGTGGTTCATAAACATTGTGTTACCTGCACTGATAGGATCTGTGTTTATTTTTGACCTTTCGTTTTTTAACAATAAGAAGAAAAATAATGACTGATCAAGCTTTCATATTTTTACTACTGCTTTTGCCGTACATCTTACTGATCCTTCTGTTGTTAACCGGCTGGAAAAGAACAAAAAGATATTTACCCAAAAAACATACCGCCTTTAGTGTTTTTAGTATTGTAATACCTGTTAGAAATGAACAATACAACATCCTTAAGCTACTTTATTCGCTTAGAATTCAGGATTACAATAATGGATATTTTGAAGTAATTGTGGTGGATGACCATTCAACTGATTCGGGATTGCAGCTGATAAGGAAATTTAAAAATAAGTATGAA
>JBEPXQ010000209.1:0-4335 GCA_041641835.1 Bacteroidales bacterium | reverse complement strand
TTCAAACCCTAAAGCTAATCCCATGAAACATGCTCTACTCTTTGTTTTTATTATTTCAGTAGCTTTGGTTAATGGTCAGAATCCCGGGCTAAAGGATCGCTCGTCTGTTGACGCCGGCGTTACGGAAATAGTATCACCCGCTTATCATAATATAAATTTTAATCATCAATTCATTGTCGTGGTTAAGAATTTTGGAACCGATACCATTTCCGGTATTGATCTTATCTATACACATGGAAGTAATCAGGGATCATTTTTTTCTCAGGATACCATAGTACCTTTGGAGTCGGATACAGTGATGCTTCCCATATTATCCCTGAATCCCGGTACCCAGGATATCTGCGCCTACACAAATATTCCTGCTGATACAGTTACATCGAATAACGGAGTTTGCAGAGCCGTGCACCTTCAGCTTACACGTCAACTGCCTTATTTTGATGATTTTGAGATGCATGAATATTTCATGAAAGATACCTCAAAGCTTCAGTCAACGCAATGGACCAGAACACAGCCGCAGGGAGCAGTGATAAACAGCGCTTTGTCCGGTCAGAAATGCTGGGTTACTTCCGCATCAGCGATCACTGCTTTTTCGGGAACAGATATGCTTTATCCGCCACCTGTGGTTCGCTATTTAATTGGGATCGATTCACTGGTGTTTTGGCATTACGTGCATACCGGGCCAAATGATTTGGCCTATATTGAATACCTCGACTCCAACAATACCTGGAAAACACTGGGCGAATTAAACGACACCTCAGCCGTAAACTGGTATAATGCAGGCAGTAGCGCACAGCCGGGCTTTAACGGGAATTCCGGTGGCTGGGTTCGCGCTGCCATATTGGTCAATCAGCCCAAATTCGCGGATATGGGATACTTTGCCCGCTTTCGTTTTGTGTATTATTCTGACGGAACAAACAGCAGTACGGATGGCTGGGCGCTGGATGATTTCTATGTGAAGAAGCCCCGCAGCTCCAGGGACGCCGGCGTTACGGAAATCCTTAATCCCGCTGATACCTGTATTGCCGGCACTGTTCAGCAAGTCACCGTCAGCATAAAGAATTACGGTACGGATACCTTAACCAGCATCCCGCTTAGCTATAAAATCAACAATAATTCCGTTGTTAACGACAGCTGGACCGGCAGCCTCCTGCCCGATAGCACAGTAATATTCACCTTTGGTCAAAGTTATATTCCTGCTCATTTGGATTTTAGCGTTGCTGCCTATACCCAACTTGCAACGGATGGCTTATTGCTGAATGATACGAGTTTTAAGCAGGTTACTGTACAGAAGGCCGGACAGGATGCCGGAGTGGTGGGATTTGGGGATCCTGCTTTTTACAGTCCGGGATATAATGATTCGATCTTTATGCAGATTAGTTTGTTCAATTTTGGAAGCGACACGCTGAAGCAAATACCATTAAATCTAACGATGGGGCATTTGCCGGAAGTCAGCCTGATGTGGACAGGTGTGTTAGCTCCTGCTGATAGTGTCGTTTACACCACACCAACAAAAGTAGCTATTCCTATCGGGATGATTCAGATATGTGCCTATACCACACTGGCTAATGACTCTGTTTTCGATAATGATACGTATTGCGGCATGTACCTGAACAGCGCAATTCCTGAAAAAAGTGGTCTGGCAGGCTTTCAACTGCATCATGCTGCTCCCAATCCTGCCCAAAACAGTACGTCAATCAATTTCAGTGTTCCTTATTCTGGGATCATCAAGCTGAAAGCTTTTGATTTGCATGGTCGTCAGCTGCATTCCGAAGAAGCAAGATGTACTCAGGGCGACAATCAGCTTTCGCTGAATGTGTCCGGTTGGTCAAACGGTATTTATATCCTGATGCTGGAGTTTGAAGGCCACAGGATGCTCACGAAGTTAGTAAAAACGAAGTAGGAAAGGAGCTACTCTGTTGGGGGAAGCGATGAGTGTATATTTGGCAGATTATCAAATGATGCCAATATGAGACCACTGGGTACATAAGCGAAATATATGCAATAGCGTAGTTAATATTTGCGAGTTTTAGGGCATGCTGAAAACCTACCGCACATTTGCACAGTTGGATTTTCTCGCCCCACATGCCCAGCCTAAAAAACCAAAAGAACTAAAATCTCCTACCTCAAAAAAAAATCTTAGTATTAATTCTTGATAAGTAGTTATTTTTGCTACTTTTGGATAAATTCTACTAAAGTGAGAGCGAAAGATTATATAAAGCATTTACTATCAATTGAGAGCTATTCATTCTCTCTTGAAGAAATAAGTAATCACACCAACTCAGAAGGAACCTCTTTGAAATTTGAACTTGCAAGGCTTGTAGAAAAAAAAGAAATAATTAACCTAAGAAAAGGTTTCTACCTCATTATTCCACCTAGATATTCAAAACAAGGATTCTTACCCATTCAATTATATATAGATAAGTTGTGTAAAAGCTTAGACCGCAACTACTATTTAGGGTTTTACTCAGCAGCAAAATTTCATGGGGCGAGCCACCAACAAACACATAGGGAATATGTGATGATCGAAAAACCCAAATTGACTGATATCAAAAAAAATGATATAGATATCCGATTTTTTACATCATCTAAATGGCCAACCAGGAACATCATTGAGAAAAAGTCAGATGCAGGGATTTTTAAGATATCAAGCCCAGCTTTGACAGCAGTTGACTTAATCCATCATCAAACCAAATTAGGTGGGCTGAACAGAATGTTTGCAATTATTGAAGAACTATCAGAGGAGATTACAGATAGTGACTTAAAAGATTTACTAACGTGGTACCCTCATCGAAGCACTTTACAACGTTTTGGGTTTATTTTAGAAGAACTGCAAACTGATACAAACATTAAAGCAATTTTAGATTGCTTAAAATCAGGTCAATACTTCCCTGTGCTTCTGTCTCCTAAAGGGAGTCAAAATCCCGGGTCAGTTGATAATAAATGGAAAGTAGATGTAAATATCAAACTCGAAAGCGATTTATGATCCCAAAACCATACATAGCTCAATGGCAAGAGCACGCACCCTGGAAACAATTTTATCAAGTGGAGCAAGATTTGATTATCAGCCGTGCATTGGTAGAAATATTTTCTGATGATTTTCTCAGAGAAAATTTGGCTTTTAGAGGAGGGACTGCATTGCACAAACTATTTCTGAATCCAGCGCCCCGGTATTCAGAAGATATTGACTTGGTACAAATAAAGCCCGGACCTATCAAACCTATAATGCAACGAATAGGTGAAGTAATTACCTTTTTTGAAGAAGATAGAAAAACACAAAATAGAGGACACGGTATTAAAGCACTGTATCGGTTTACTTCCGAATATGAGGAAATAAGACTGAGATTAAAGCTTGAAATCAATTGCAAGGAACATTTCAATATTCTGGAATGGGTAGATTATCCTTTTGAAGTAAAAAGTGAGTGGTTTACTGGACAGGCTCAAATACGAACCTATAAGATCAATGAGTTGCTCGGAACAAAACTCAGAGCACTTTATCAAAGAAGTAAAGGACGAGATTTATTTGATTTGGATTTTGCGAGACAGCATCATGAATTAAACTATGATGAAATTATCCATTGTTTTAAAGAATACACACAATTTTCTACAGATAAAAGACCGCCTGGCAAAAAGGAGTTTCTCATAAATCTGGAAGAAAAAGAAAATGATTCTGATTTTATAGGAGACTTGGAAGCTTTACTGCGTCCTGATATAGAATACAATCAAAAAACAGCTTTTGAGTGGTTGAAACATGAATTGATAGAAAGAATTTAGATGATAACAAAAGACAATTTCAAAGAAGTTTTGACAAAGCTCGACTGTAAAAATTCTGGCGATACCATGAGTGTTGCCAGGTGTGAATAAAACAGATGAACTAGCCGTAACCGCTGAAGAGGTATTCCCGACACTACGTGTACGGGACAGGCAGAGAACTTGCCACATCCTGCCCAAAACAGTACGTCAATCAATTTCAGTGTTCCTTATCCCGGATCATCAAGCTGAAAGCTTTTGATTTGCATGGTCGTCAGCTTCATTCCGAAGAAGCAAGATGCACTCAGAGCGACATTCAGCTTTTGCTGAATGTGTCCGGTTGGTCAAACGGAATTTATATCCTGATGCTGGAGTTTGAAGGCCACAGGGTACTCACGAAAAGTAGGAAAGGAGCCACTCCGCCAGACCTTTCAGCAGTGCCAGGCCGCCCAGTGAAGTTTCTTTGTAGAAGCTCGATAGGTCTTTCCCGGTTAGGTTCATGGATTCCATCACCCTGATCAAAGATGCAGCCAGACAGAAATAACTTATTTTACCTTTTCAAACTTACAGTTCACAAGGGAATCTTTT
>JBEPXQ010000208.1:2409-4376 GCA_041641835.1 Bacteroidales bacterium | reverse complement strand
GGTTTTAAGCCCGCGTTGAACCATGTACGCCTGGTGCGGATCCATATTACCGCCCATATTAACCAGGGTATTTTTTAGCAGCGCCTGGTGCTCCTGAGTTCTGGAAACCAGCATGCCCGCAACTACATCCGCGTGTCCGTTGATGAATTTGGTCATGGAGTGCAGCACGATGTCAGCACCCAGCTCCAGGGGCCGTTGCAGGTGAGGGCTGCAAAATGTATTGTCAACACAAACCGGGATGTTGTGCTCGTGGGCTATTTCTGAAATTTTCCTGATATCGGTAATCCCGATGGTAGGGTTAGCCGGAGTTTCCAGAAATACTAATTTCGTGTTTTCTTTGATGGCATCCTTTACCTGTTGCGGATCGGTGGTATCCACAAAGGAATATTCGATACCGAATTTGGAGAAGATGTTTTCCATTACTCCCCTTGAAGGGCCATAGATGGCGTTATGGCCGATCATGTGATCACCCTGGCCAAGAAATGCAGTGTAAACGGTGGTAACAGCCGACATGCCCGAGCTGGTTGCCACGCCGCCAACGCCTCCTTCAAGTTCTGCCACTGCTGTTTCCAGTGCCTCAATGGTGGGGTTTCCCAGGCGGGTGTAAATATAGCCTTCGCCGCGGCCACTAAAGAGCTCTGCTCCATGCTCAGCATTGTGGAAAGCAAATGTTGATGTTTGATAGATCGGTACGGTTGCACTCATGAATTTGTCTTCAATGCTTCCGCTATGCACCATTTTGGTGTAATTTCCTGCATTTTTGGTATCCATAATGTTTATAGGTTTATTTGTTTTATTCCGTGTTTGGTTGAACATGATGCTCAACCTGAGGTTTAACAAGTGCAAATGTAGTATTTTTAGCGGTTTTTAAAGCCCTGCATTAAAATAAGGAACAAATGATCAGTCAAACAGAAATAAAACTCAAGGAAAAATCCAGGGGAGTACACCTGGTAACGGATGAAATAATAGCTCAACTGAGTGATCTGCCAGAGCAGGGAATACTGCATTTGTTTGTGAAGCATACTTCAGCAGGCATCACACTGAATGAAAATGCAGACCCATCAGTAAGAACAGATTTTGAACGCTTTCTTAATGACCTTGTTCCCGAGGATTATGAATTCGAACACACTTCAGAAGGCAGCGACGATATGCCGGCTCATATTAAAACCGCTGTGTTTGGTAATTCAGTTACTATTCCTGTTAGCAGCGGCAAACTCAACACCGGCACCTGGCAGGGGATATACCTGGGGGAATTCCGCGATCATGGCGGTGCAAGAAAAATTGTGGCTACGGTTTATTCCTGATCATACCATCTTACCACCGGATCGGTTTTCACGAATTCAATTATCCTGGGGAAGAAATCAAGAAAGTCTTCGTTCAGCTCATCATAGTGCAGCTTAACATCTTTAATGGCGTATTCCATGCCTGAATCAAATTTGGTACGCCTTGCCAATCCCAGCAGGCTGTCGTGCAATCCCTCCAGCGATTTGTAGCTTTTCAGCCAGTTGTTGAAGATCATGAAGGGTAGAAACCGGCGCGTGCGTCCCGGAAGGATGTTGTAATTTTTCAGCAGAAGGCGGTAGCTTTTGGTGATGAAGCTGTCCATGTCCATGTCGGTAAACTGCTGCCAATTGGCTGCCAAAAAATGATCATAGGCCAGATCAATAATCACGCCCGAGTACATATGATATTTCGGACGCAGTATTTTCACACTTTTTCTCACCGTGTTATCATGATCAGTAAAGGTATCAATATTGCGGTGCAGCCGGATGCCCTGCTGGATCTCAGGGCTGTAAAGATCGGTCTGCCTGCCCTTAACAGAATCAGCAAAAAAATTACCGAGCCTGATCTGATCATCAGTTCCCGAAAGGTATAAATGTGCCAGTAGATTCATGATTTCGTATTGTACAAATATAAGGCAATTTCATGACATATGATGACTTCCGGAATGCTCGGGGCAGCCCAAG
>JBEPXQ010000208.1:0-2399 GCA_041641835.1 Bacteroidales bacterium | reverse complement strand
ATAAATCCGGGGGCCTGGAATCTAAAAAATTATTAGCTTTGTGCTCGATTGAATATAATGAACAATAAACATAAAAGAAATGGAAAAACTTCTGTTATTAGGTGATGAGGCCATTGCACAGGGCGCTATAGACGCGGGAATGTCCGGTATGTTTGCATACCCCGGCACGCCTTCCACCGAGATTACTGAATATGTGCAGGGTTCAGCTGAAGCTGCTGAAAAAAATATAAGGTCGAAATGGGCGGCCAACGAGAAAACCGCTATGGAGGCTGCCCTGGGTATGTCATACACCGGCAAGCGTGCCATGGTGGCCATGAAACACGTTGGATTGAATGTGGCAGCTGATGCCTTTGTCAATTCAGGTATCACCGGGGTAAACGGCGGACTGGTAGTAGTGGCCGCGGATGACCCTTCCATGCACTCCTCACAGAATGAGCAGGACTCCAGGTTCTACGGCAAATTTACCATGATCCCGATCCTGGAACCCAGCAACCAGCAGGAAGCTTATGACATGACACGTTACGGTTTTGAGATTTCAGAAAAATTTCAAATCCCAGTACTGATGCGCATTACTACCAGGCTTGCACATTCAAGAGCCGGAGTGGCAAGACAGGAAAGTATGCCGCAAAACCAACTGAGATTACCCGGCGACAGAAACCAGTTTATCCTTCTGCCTTCCATCGCGCGTCAGCGCTACAAAGGCCTGCTGAAAAGCCAGGCTGCTTTTGAGCAAGAATCCAATAACTCGAAGTTTAATGAATACCTGGATGCTGAAGATAAAAGCATGGGTATTATAGCCTGCGGACTGGCCTATAACTACCTGATAGAAAATTTTGAAGACGGTAAAGTGCCTTACCCGGTGCTGAAACTTACCCAGTATCCTATGCCGCGTAAGCACATCGAAAGGATGGTGAAAGAAACTGATTCATTGCTGATCCTGGAAGAAGGTATGCCGATGGTGGAAGAGCAGATGCGCGGTTATATGGACCAACATCTGAACATCAAAGGACGCATGGATGGTACTCTTTCACGCGATGGCGAGCTTAACCCCAACGAAGTTGCCCGTGCACTGGGTATGGAAGAACCTTTTGAAGACAAAGTGCCCGACCTGGTAAAAGGACGTCCGCCCAAGCTTTGTGCCGGTTGCCCGCACATTGATTCTTATAACGCGCTTGGGGAAGTGCTGAAAGATTATGGCGATGGCCACGTGTTTTCTGATATCGGATGCTATACCCTGGGAGCCCTGGAGCCATATAATGCTATTAATACCTGTGTGGATATGGGTGCTTCTGTTACCATGGCAAAAGGTGCTGCCGATGCCGGCCTGCATCCTGCCGTTACAGTTATAGGCGATTCCACCTTTACCCACTCTGGCATGACCGGACTTTTGGATGCCGTGAATGATAAATCAAAGATCACCGTTTTTATCCTTGATAATGATACCACCGCCATGACTGGAGGCCAGAATTCTTCTGCCACCGGACGCCTGGAAAAAATATGCGAAGGTATTGGCGTGGAAAAAGAACACATCCGGGTGATGCGTCCATTACGGAAATATCATGAGGAAAACATGAAAATTGTGAGGGAAGAGGTGGAATATGACGGGGTATCTGTGATTATACCACGCCGCGAGTGTATTGTTGCCATCAACAAACGCATGCGTGCCAAGTTCAAAGCGAAAAAGAAAAGCTAAGCAGCCTGAATCAAAAAAATCAAAAAACAAGAATTATGAAGAAAGATATTATATTAGCGGGTGTAGGAGGCCAGGGCATACTGTCGATTGCAGCTACAATCGGGATGGCTGCCGTTTCAAAAGGCCTGTATCTGAAACAGGCAGAAGTGCATGGAATGAGCCAGCGCGGGGGTGATGTGCAGTCAAACCTTCGTTTGTCAGATAAACCCATTGCTTCCGACCTTATCCCCATGGGTAAGGCGGACCTGATCATCTCGGTTGAACCCATGGAATCATTGCGCTACCTGAATTACCTAAGCAGTGATGGATGGTTGATCACCAACACCACTCCTTATAATAATATCCCGGATTACCCGGAGGAAGAAGCGCTGGTGCAAGAGATCAAAAAGCAACCACAACACGTGGCTATTAATGCTGAAAAGATCGCCAAAGACCTGGGAGTGAAAAAGGCTGCCAATATCGTTGTGCTGGGAGCTGCATCTCCCTTCCTCGACATAGAGTATGAAGCCCTGGAAGATGCTATTAAAGCCATCTTCAAAAAGAAAGGACAGGATGTGATTGATGCCAACCTGGAGGCATTAAAAGCCGGACGCGACTTCGCTCAGGAAAATAAATAACAGCTGATTAAATACACCAAACAAGCCGCTTTCGATTCCCGGAAGCGGCTTTTTGGTATTATGGGTTGATTCACTAAGACGGGGGATAT
>JBEPXQ010000207.1:0-4389 GCA_041641835.1 Bacteroidales bacterium | reverse complement strand
GATCCGGTAATATTACCAAATGAGCCGAGATTGGTCACAGTAAAAGTGCCTCCCTGAATTTCATCAGGCTTGAGTTTGTTGTCGCGGGCACGTTTAGCCAGATCATTCACCTCTTTGGTTAAGCCCACCAGGTTTTTATGATCCGCATTTTTGATCACCGGCACGATCAGGTTGCCGCTGGGCAGCGCTGTGGCCATGCCCAGGTTGATATTATTCCTGTAGATGATGTTATGTCCGTCCACGGAAGAGTTCACACCCGGGAAGTCTTTCAGTGCCCTGATGGCAGCTTCAAAAATAATAGGAGTGTAAGTGAGCTTGGCGCCCTCTTTTTCCTCGAAATGCTTCTTGTGTTTGTTTCTCCATTTCACGACATTGGTCATATCCACTTCGTGATAGGAGGTTACGTGCGGTGATATCTGCTTTGATGCCACCATATGGTCGGCTATGAGCTTGCGCATGCGGTCCATTTCCACCACCTCATCTTCATCGCCGGCCTGTACATCAAACTTCTGAACCTTAACAGGGCTCTTGCCTTCGGTTTTAGTATCAGGAGCTTTTTCTGCCTCTTTTTCCGGTTTTTCTTCCTTCTCTTCTTTCTTTGATCCCCGCTCATCCAGGTATTTCAGCACATCTTCCTTGGTTACACGGCCATCTTTGCCACTGCCCTCTATCTTATCAAGCTCTTTGCGGCTGATGTCTTCTTCCTTTGCAATATTCTTAACCAGAGGAGAGTAAAAGCGTTCGGAATCGCTGTAATCTTCTTTCTTTTCTTCGGATTTCTTTTCTTCCTCCTCTTCAGGCTTCTTTTTTTCAGAAGTTTCTTTTTTCTCTTTTCCTGACTCTTCTTTCTCTTCCTGCTGGTCTTCCTTTTTCTTTTCTTCTTTGTCTTCCTTCTCTTCTTTGTCTTCCTTCTCTTCTTTCTCTTCATCCTTCTTTTCTTCCTTGTCAGAAGTGTCTTCATCTTCCTCCTCGTCTTCGCCTTCAATTTCCATGATGGCAATCACCTTGCCCACTTCTACGGTATCGCCTTCGTCATAGAGGCGTTCAACAAGTTTTCCGTCAACAGGAGAGGGGATCTCGGAGTCCACCTTATCAGTGGCCAGTTCACAAATGGAATCATCTTCTTCAATCTTATCGCCTTCTTCTTTCAGCCATTTTGTGATCGTGGCTTCTATGACACTTTCGCCCATTTTGGGCATGGTAATTTCAAATTTTGCCATTATTATCGGATTTGATGTTCTTGATTCAGTTTAATTCTGTAACCATAACAAACAATAGTGCTTTTGGTTTAACTACAGCGCGCTGTGCAGCTTTTTATCAGAAGTACACCTCAGCATGCAGATTGCCAGTGGGCACTCCCTGATCCTGAAGGATATCAAAGGAATCGTGGATCATATTGATATTACCACACAAATAATAATGTGCATCAGGATTCTGGTGGCTCTGCTTCAGGTAATCGGTTATCCTGCCGTGGAAATTACCTTTGTCTTCGCGTGATGTGCAGAGGCTAAGTCTCGCGGGATCATAATGCTCCCTGTGATATGCTTCAGCCTCATAACGTATGCCGTGCACCAGGGTGTAATCCAGGGCCGGGTAGGAGCGGATGTAGCTGTGGAAAGGCGCTATGCCGGTACCGGAAGCCAGAAAAATCATGGGCACTTCTTCCCGCTGGTCTTCCGGGAGGATAAAATATCCCACCGGCTCACCGATTTTCAGGCGCTCACCGATTTTAAGATCATTCAACGCGGGTGATATATTGCCTTCCGGAATTTCCTTCACCAAAATCTCCAGGTAGTCATCCTTTTCACCACTGTAAATTGAGTATTCTCTTGCTTCCTTAAAATTCCCGGGTGCCACCAAAATATGTTGTCCGGCGGTAAAGTCAAGTCCTTTCCGTTCAAAGCGAAGCGTAAAGGTGCCGTAGGCAAGTTCTTGTTTTGATATAATTTTGCTTTCAATCATTTGTTCTTTTTTCTTTCATAAAGAGTAGCGGACGCAAATTGTTCACCCGGACAGGATAAGCGGTTATATTTCGGATTTTTGCAGCATATTCCTATATTTACAGCAGAAATCAAAAAAAGGAGAATATGGATACAATTAAACTCTTAGTTGCAGCAGTAGCGCTGGCAGTAGTTTTCATAATACCAGATAAAGCCAGGGCCTATCCGGGCAAGATAGTGCGTAGTATAGATGCGCCCGGAAGCATCTGCACCGGCCTCACCTGGGACGGCAATACTCTCTGGGTTGCCGGGCGCGCATCAAAAATGATATTTGCTGTTGATCCTTCTTCCGGGGAAGTAGTACGGAAGCTTTCATCTCCGGCATACTGGCCCATGGGTATGACCTGGGACGGAGAGGCTTTGTGGAATATTGATGTGAAAGGCGGTTTACCGCTAAGTGAGAATTACCAGGCAGTGGCCTACCGTATTAATCCTGAAACAGGCATGGTTTTGCGCACAGTGAAGCTTCCCGTGAAAAAAGCACGCGGTGTGGCCTGGGATGGGAAATATCTGTGGGTGGCTGATGAAAGTGAGCACGTGCTTGTACAGCTGAATTCGCAGGACGGAACCACCATTCGATCGTTTCCTTCTCCTACTGCTCATCCCTGCGGCCTGACTTTTGACGGGACTTACCTCTACGTGAGCGACCGCTACAGCGACGAGATCTACATGGTATCTGCTGAAAATGGCATGGTACTGCAGATACTGCAGGCACCCGGGAAATATACCTTCGGGCTGGCAGTGAACGGCAATAAATTGTATGCCGTGGATTCTGAGGATGATAAAATCTATGAGATGGTTAAATCGGACAGGGAAACTTACCGCCGTTACAACCAGCGTGAGGTGGTGGTAACACATACCCATCAGGCCATGAATTTCGGTCCCAATATGCTTAAGGAGCTGGATATCCACCTGGCTGTGCCGGTTGACCGGCCCAATCAGGAAATAAAGGGAGAGGTTGAGTTTTCCGAAGGCCTCAGCGGAATGGTGAAAGACCAGTGGGGGCAGCAAACAGCCCATTTCCACCGTGAGAATGTTGATGATGACGAATTGTTTTCAGCCTCCATGACCATAGCAGCTACCCTGTATGAGGTGCGCTATTTTATTGATCCGGCAAAGGTTGGAAACCTGGAGGAGATACCGGAAGAAGTGAAAGAAAAATACCTGGCCAATAATGAGAAGTACCAGTATGAGCATCCTTACATACAAAAAGTACTTAAGGAGGAACTGAAGGATGAGGAAAATCCTTACTGGATGGCGCGAAAGCTTTATAATTATTTGCTGGCTAATATGTATTATGAGATGGCAGGAGGCTGGAACACGGCACCTGCTGTGCTGGAGCGTGGTAATGGTTCCTGCTCGGAATATACCTTCACTTATATTGCACTGTGCCGTGCTGCAGGTATTCCGGCCCGTTATGTGGGCTCTGTGGTTATACGTGGAGATAAAACCAGCATGGATGATGTATTTCACCGCTGGGCGGAGATATACCTGCCCGGATATGGCTGGATACCGGTGGATGCCAGCAGGGGAGACAAGAAATCGCCACGCGGACAGGCCGACTCCTTTGGATACCTGGATAATCGCTTTGTGATCACCACACAAAGCGGAGGCGGTTCTGAAACCATGGAATGGACATATAACTCCAATGCTTTCTGGAAGGCTGAGCCTAAAACCTTCGTGGTTACTGATCATTTTGCCGACTGGAAGCTACCTGAAGTACAGTGAAAATCATGAAATATTGAAAAGGCGGGTTCCGGTTTTTTATTCCTGATCCTTTACCTTTTTCCTGTAAAGCCTGTATTTTTTGACAGGAAGGTCTGTGGCTGTATAATTTTCCCTCAGAGAATCTTTATTGCAACCATCTGAGATGAAATACTTATGCCTGTGCTTTGGTTTTGGATCGAGGCTGATATGTCCGAACCGTGCAAAATATCCGTGTAAACTCCAGTTGGAAAACAATTCCGGACAGATACCAACTGTCTTTCCTTCTCCAATCTCTTTGATAATGACTTTGCTGTCATGAATCAAAATATGGTCTCTTCCTGTTCGGCCTATCTGCGCCAGGCTGATGAGCAGAGCTGTTGTCAGCATTAGCAGGCTGATGATTTTCAGTATCCTCACTTTTCTGCCGGAATCAAGTAATGAGTTGATCCGCGGAAGCACGAGCGGATAAACAAAGTATCCCAGTGCCAGTGCAAACAGCGGATAAACGGTGAGAATATAAAATCCTCTTTGCTTCAGGCTGATCATCACAGGGAAAATGCCGGCCAGAACAATAGCCAGAAACAGCAGAGAGGTCTTGAGATTGTTAAGGCTTAGCTTTGGATTGATACTCCCGGCTTTTGCCACAAAGCCGGTGAGCAGTGCCAGTGCCAGGGGTATGATA
>JBEPXQ010000206.1:0-4397 GCA_041641835.1 Bacteroidales bacterium | reverse complement strand
TTCATCCTGGCGGCATCATAATCTTTCACTTTATTAAGATATATCTCCACCTCAGCGGCATCTCTGGCGGCAAGGCGTCCGGTAGCCAGTGCCGGTTGAAAAAGGTTATCCACGATTCCTGAAGAGAAAAGAATATCGGATGGTGCATTACCCATGGATGGGACCATGTTCTGGTGGTAAAGTGTGCTTTTGCGGGTTTCGTTAAATTTTGCACGATAACCTTTTCCGAGCAGATAAAGATACTGAGGTTTCACCGAAGCGGTGCTCCAAAGGTACTTCACAAAATTCCTTATCCCAAGTGGATGATTGTGAATGCCATATGCAAACTGGTGATACAGCTCATCCACATCTACTACCTCAGTGGACAGGCCTGTGGAATTGCGGTAGGATGCATACTCCTGTACTACCTGTGTAGGGCTGCTGATAAGCCGGTTATGGCTAATGATGAGGAAATCTTTTGAAAGACCTGAATAATCCGTGAAACGGTGCGGGGTAGAATTATTGGAAACAGGAAAAAGTTCACTGACTGTTTTCACCTGATCAGAAGAAGTGAGCAAGCACTTTTTTTCTCCACCGCCATTAGGAATCAGAACCTGTGCAGTGGATCCGCTACTGCTTGCAGTAATTCTTTTTCCGTTTGAAAGATCATACACATAAATATCAGCTCCTGCTGAAGCGGACAGCCCGCTAAAATCGTAACGGCGATATCCTGCCGTGGCATCATCACTGTAAAAATAATCCTGTGTTTGGTTGTTAAGAGAGGGCGACCTTGGATATTCAATCTCGATATATGAGATAGTATTCCGGTCAGCTCCCACGCCAAGGTCATTGATTGACCTGAATACAAAAGAGTTATTTGATGAAAGATCTTGTGCCGGTATGGTGTAGCTGAAGCGCTTCACCGTGTAGCCCGAGTAGAGCGTATCCACGGTACGTCCTGCAAATTGTACGTTTAAATGATGGTCTGGTGATATATTTGTACCCGTAGCATCCACATAATCCGATGCTCCCACTACCGCAAAGCGTACCTGCGCCTGCCCGGGAGTATAAACGGATGGGGTAGTAATATTTTTTGTCCGGCTGCCGCCTCGGCTGAAGGGTGTATCAAACCAGCCTTCACTTTCAGTATATTCCGGATCAGCTACACCATAACTGCTTGGTTCGCCATCCAGATAATATGAAGTATATTCTTCACGAACTATTTTTTTGTAAAAATCTTCGGGCTGAAAATTCTGATAATTGGTGTTGTTTACCAGGCTGAAACGCTTATTGGCCGTGGAGGTATTCCAGGTGAGGAAATAGACTGCTGTATCAGAAAACAAGCTGTATTCTTCATTAAGATGTGTCGATGGCTGCATATAAAGCTGCCTGTCAAACCAGCCGTCATTTCCCTGGCCATAAAATTCAATGTAATCAGCAGGATCAAAAGAGCCGTCCGCCTCGCCATGGACATAGATCGGCTGCTCTTCGCCACGGGCAAATATCTGCAGGTTCATAGGGTTGATGCTGCCCACCGGGATGCCGGAATTCTGAAGTGTGGCATAATCCAGGTGATAGATACCATCATCAGCCACCTTTATCTGGTAGTAATTCTGATTGTAATTGATCCATTCATTCCCAAACTGCTGCGCATTCAAATGTAAAGCAGCGGAAAAAAAGAGTATGAGCAGTATATATGCGGATTTTTTCATTCCTGATAAATTTTTTAGTCTGACTTTTGCGGGGTTTTGTTGTTTCTGTTAAAAAGCAATCTTAGTGAAAATACGTTGGAGTATAGTGCCATGGAGTTGTCTCCCAGGTCAGTAAAGGCATAGTCGATAAAAAAGCGGTCTTTGATGTTGATGCCGATCCCGATATTCGGCTGAAAAGTTGTTTCTTTTCCGCCATCTATGGTTTTTTCCTGCTGTATATTTCCCACTCCACCTCTCAGATAGATAAAGTTGTTGAAATTCAGCTCCAGCCCCGCGTGTGGATCAATGCTGACGATATTTGTTTTAATGGGCACATTTCTCTTGCCGTCGGTGGTTACATCCAGGTCTATTTCCGCGAGCAGGCTCCATGCAGGGCTGAATTCAAAATTTCTGGCTGCTGCCAGAATAATTTTAGGAGTGGTGATCTCCACGGATGATACCGGAATGTCATTACCGGTAATGGTAAAAACCTCCTTCATCTGGTCGGTGAGGTCATAGCTCCAGGCGTTAAAGGTGGTGGTGATATCACGACCCATGCCGGCAAATATCCAGTTGCCGGTTTCATAGCGGATACCCAGGTCGGCACCAAAGCCCCAGCTACCGGCGAAGTCACCGGCGGTTCGTCTTACCACTTTCACACTGCCGCCAAATTGCAGGCCTGGCGTCTTGCTTTTGCGGGCGTAAGAAAACATGAAGGCATAATCAGCCGCGGAAAATGAGCGGACTTTATCATAATTGATATTTCCTTCGCTGTCGATCAGTTCCGAAGTATCGGGGATGTCATCCACACCAAAACGAATCACTGATATAGCTGCTACCGAGGTATTGTCCAGGCGGGCCACCAATGAGCCATAATCATATTTGGCAATGCCGGCGAAATATTCGGCATGCATCAGGGCAAGTTGACGTTCGCCCTGCACCAGCGCCAATCCGGCAGGGTTCCAGTAAGCTGCTTCTGCATTCAACGTGGTGGCAGATACCGCGCCCGACATACCCAGGCCACGTGCACCAACCCCTATAGACAAAAACTCATTGGAGTATTTTGCCGTCTGTGCTTTGCTTGTAACAGCAAGTAGCATCATTAGCAGGAAAAGTATTATCCGGTGTTGCATAACTGTTTTGTAAACACAAATGTAATTCTATTTTACACAAAAAATCAACTTCACGGGTAAACAATTAAAACATAAATAAGATCACATTAATCTCAGCCTGATTATCCGCGTGAAAATCAGTAAACCAGAAGTAAACTGAATTTTTAATACTCCAGAACGCTCATTGTTAAGAATTATTCTATATAAATAAAGGAATGGAGATAGAAGACTTCATGATAGAAACTCTGGAGCGGATCGGAATGGATAAATTATTACTTTTAATAACCAGGAAAATAAAGCAAGCAGAATATGCAAGCATTTTTTTCTTATCGTGGTTTTTTGAAAATTGACGAACTTTGCGAAGCTTTTTAATTTAACCGGCCACGTGGAGCAAATGACAGAAAACAGTGCGAAAAAGCGCGGAATATCTATCACAGCGATCTCACGATCATTATCGGGATGGGTAGTTCAGCCTTCATCACCCGAGCAGATGGAGAGGTAGAACAACACCTGCAATACCTGCCTTCCGATTATTATCGGAATGGCGAAACCTTCATCGATCAGCGCATGGACCACTGGTCCTCGCGCTACACCTTCTCCGCCAAAGAAAAAGACCTGGCTACGAGCTATAATTACTTTGGGGCCAGGTATTATGATAGCGAGGTGAGTGTGTGGTTGAGTGTGGATCCGTTGGCAGATGACTTCCCATCCTGGACACCCTACCATTACTGCCATGCCAATCCTTTGAATATGATTGATCCGGATGGGAACAGTGCAGACTGGGTAGAGCGTGATGGAAAAGCAGTATGGGATCCTGATGTTCATGGAGAGAGTGATATTGATCCAAATTCGGGAGACAGTTATATAGGTAAAACAGCGTATGGCACGAACGATGAAGGACAATTAATTTATGGAGATCAATATGGTAATACGCACAGGGTAAGTGGTGTGCCATTAGAAGGTGTTACGATAGAACATAAACAGACTGAGCATGAAAAAACTATGAGCAATCCCATTGTGCAAGCTGTACATCAGTCACAGCAAAAAGTGCTTGATCACACGCTTGCATATCCTTTTGATTTTATAGGAGGTGTGTATGATTTTGTCTCAACTTATGTTGAAATGAGAAGAGCAAATTGGACAAATTCTGATAGGTATTTTCATAGTAAAGCTAATTTTAAGGCATCAAAGCGTGGCCCAGGAGGAGCAAAAGCAGCAAAACATTTAAGTAACCTCCGTGAAATAATTGATCAAAGGGTGAAAGGAGATAGCAGAGCAGATGCAGAAAGAGATCAGGAAGCTAACCTATATGGACGAAATATGGGATGGAAATACAGATATGAAAGAAATGTTGTTCCACGGTCTGTATTAACAAAATATCGTCCTCATAATTTACCCGAAAAATATTAATTATTATGCGAAAAAAATATATTTTCTTTCTTTTATCTTTGATAATTACTGGTAGTTGTTCTTATGTAGAAGAAGATGAAGTAGACTTGTCTCAATATCCAGAGATATCAGTTTTTGTGGATAGCAAAACCTGCAAAACAAAGCACTATTTAGATAGGTCCATCATGCATATTAAGTTCGAAACCAATAAAAATAATTATTTAAG
>JBEPXQ010000205.1:0-4398 GCA_041641835.1 Bacteroidales bacterium | reverse complement strand
GATCTAGATAAACCCCGGTGCCGGAGGAACAGAAAGCCAGGACTGGGCGGAGATGCTGGAGCGAATGTATCTGGCCTGGGCTGAAAGAAATGGCTTTAAAACAAAACTCATCGACCGGCAGGAAGGTGATGTGGCCGGCATTAAATCGGTAGCCTTAGAAATCAATGGTAATTATGCCTTCGGATACCTGAAAGGCGAAAATGGCGTGCACCGTCTGGTGCGGATCTCGCCTTTTGATGCTGCCAAAAAACGCCACACCTCCTTTGCTTCAGTTTACGTGTATCCGGTGGTGGATGAGAATATTGAGATAGATGTAAATCCGGGTGATATCAGCTGGGATACTTTCCGCAGCAGCGGGCCGGGCGGTCAGCATGTGAATAAAACCGATTCAGCAGTGAGACTGCATCATGAACCCAGCGGAATAGTGGTGGAGTGCCAGCAGACGCGCTCGCAGCATCAAAACAGGGAAAAGGCCATGCTGATGCTTAAATCAAAACTGTATGAAGAGGAAATACGTAAAAAACAGCAGGCGCGAAGTGATATTGAAAGCTCTAAGAAAAAGATAGAGTGGGGATCACAGGTAAGAAATTACGTGTTCCATCCTTATAAACTGGTGAAAGACCTTCGCAGCAACCATCAAACAGGTAATGTACAGGAAGTAATGGATGGTGGCCTCGATGATTTTATCAAGGCTTATCTGATGGAGTTTGGTGGCGAACAGAACGACAGCAACTCATCCGGAGCCATTTAAGCTTACTACTCTGAAATGAAAAAAGGCTGCCAGTGATGGCAGCCTTTTTTGATATATGATTTTGCTTGTTACTTATTCACAATCTCACCTGTGTTCAAAAGATCATTCAGTGTTTTTATGTTTGAATGCTCTTTGGCCAGCTCCACCTGCTCGTTGAGCATATGGTCATACACGGCTGTTTTGTGAGCGCGGATCACACCCAGTGCCAGTGGAAATTCCGGCAGTGTCATCCTTGAAAGCATGTAGTGTAGTGTATCATCCGGCTCATGTGCATCATGCACCAGGATATCATCTTTTGTAACACCATTTTCACCTATCTTCACTACTTTCAGCCTCAGTCCGTCAAGAACAAGTCCTTTGTCATTGTCTCTGCCAAAGATCATCGGCTCACCATGACGCAGGTAAAGGGTGTTGTCCTCCTTAACATCCTTACTGGTTACTTCTTCATGAACCTTATTGGCAAAGATGATGCAGTTCTGCAGTACTTCCACCAGCGATGTTCCTTTGTGCCTGGCAGCTTCCTCAAACACTTCCTTCATCATTTTCGGATCCGTGTCGATCACCCGGCAGTAGAACGTGCCTTCAGCTCCCATAGCCAGCTCGCCCGGCTTAAAAGGGTGCTCTATGGTTCCGTCAGGAGAGGTTTTGGTTTTGCTGCCAAAAGGCGTGGTAGGGGAGTACTGCCCTTTGGTGAGGCCATAAATCTTATTGTTAAGCAGTAGGACGTTCACATCCAGGTTGCGGCGCAGCAAATGGATAAAGTGATTTCCTCCGATGGCCATACTGTCACCGTCACCGGTTACAATCCACACACTCAGGTCAGGATTGGCGATCTTCACACCCGAAGCAATTGGCATTGCACGGCCATGCAGGCCATGAAACCCGTAGGTTTTCACGTAATAAGGAAAACGTGATGAACAACCGATTCCGGAAACGAAAACAACATCTTCTTTCCTTACACCAAGCTTTGGTAGCGTAGCAGTTACTGAAGACAATATGGAATAACTACCGCAGCCGGCACACCATTTAACAGGCCCACTGGTTTTAAAATCTTTAGCGGTAATCTCTTGTGTTTTATTAGTTGTATCTGACATTATTTCTCCTCCAGGATTTCGTTAAACTTATCCTTTAATTCAAAGATCATGAATGGCAATCCCTGGATCTTGTTGTATTGCATGTAATTAAATTCAGGGAAATGTGCTCTCAGGTAATTCACAAACTGGCCATTATTGATTTCAGCAACAATGATCTTTTTAAACTTGCTGAGCACTTCTCTGGTATTTTTCGGGAATGGTTTGATGTATTCAAAATGCGCCAGGCTGATATCCATACCTTGCTCGCGCAGCTCGCTTACAGCAGTGTAGGTAGCACCGTAAGTTCCACCCCAGCTTACAACCAGAAGTTCCCCTCCGTCTTCATTACCATAGATGGATTGTTCAGGAACATAATTGGCAACGCGCTGCACTTTTTCCTCGCGGTATTTCACCATGATTTCATGGTTGAGCGGGTCGTGCGACACCTCACCAGTAACATCTTCCTTCTCCAGTCCGCCTACTCTGTGGCGCAGTCCTTCAGTTCCCGGGATGGCCCATTGCCTTGCCAGGGTTTCAGGATTTCTGCGGTAAGGAGCATATTCCTCATCGTTGGCTTTAGCCATCGGTGCTTTAATATTTGGCAAGCTGTCCACGTCCGGGATATTCCATAGCTCAGATCCATTGGCCAGGTAACCATCAGTGAGCAGGATAACCGGAACCATGTGCTCCAGCGCTATTTTAGCAGCCTTGTATGCACCATGGAAGCAATCGCCGGGAGTAGAAGCAGCCATAACAACCACGGGGCTTTCACCATTTCTGCCATAGAGCGCCTGCATCAGGTCACTCTGCTCAGGCTTGGTGGGTAATCCGGTGGCAGGGCCTCCGCGCTGCACATTCACAATCACCAGGGGCAACTCAGTCATCACAGCCAGCCCGATAGCTTCACTCTTGAGCGACAGCCCCGGACCGGAAGTAGTAGTGGCAGCCAGGTTGCCTGAATATGATGCTCCTATAGCTGAAGTAATACCGGCAATCTCATCCTCTGCCTGATAAGTCTTCACGCCAAGATGTTTTCTCTGGCTAAGCTCCTGTAAAATCTCCGTGGCAGGTGTAATTGGGTAAGAACCCAGAAACAGCGGGCGTCCGGATTTTTCAGCAGCGGCTATCAATCCCCAGGCAGTAGCTACATTACCCGTGATATTGCGGAAACGGCCTTTTTTCTCAGCTGAAATAATGCGGTAGGTGGTTTTAAAAGCCTCCAGGGTTTCGGCGTAATGATAACCCGCCATCAACACATCAATATTGGCTTCAACCAGCTTGGGTTTATTCTTAAACTTTTCCCTCAAAAACTGCTTACCTGCTTCCAGGTCGCGGTTAAACAGAAAGTAAAGCAAACCCGAAACAAACTGGTTCTTGGTTTTTAGTGCTACTTTCGGGTCCAGCCCTTTCACCGAAGCTTTGGTCATGGTGGTGATAGGAGCCTTAATTATCTTATAACCTTTAAGCGAGCCATCATTGAGCGGATCCTCACTGTAGCCGGCTTTTTTGTAATGTTTATTATCGAAGTTATCAATATCAATAATAATGGTACCTTCCTCGCGCACCCACTTCAGGTTTTTCTTAAGTGCGGCCGGATTCATAGCCACCAGAACATCTGCCAGGTCACCGGAGGTGTGAATATCCTTACCTCCGATATGGATCTGGAATCCTGATACACCTGCAATGGTTCCCTGAGGTGCACGGATCTCTGATGGAAAATCCGGGAAAGTAGCCAGGTCATTACCAGCATTCACGGATGTGTCCGAAAACTGAGACCCGGTAAGCTGCATCCCGTCACCGGAGTCCCCGGCAAACTTGATAATGACATCTTCTAACTCTACAACTCTGTTTTTATCTGACATAATAATAGTTGTTGTTAATATAACTCTGCGAAATTACAGCAAATCTTTTTCTTACCACAGAAAAATTAAGAAAAATTTTATAAGAAATTTTAATAGGTGGCATAGCTTAATTCATTGAAAGATAACTGCCGGACAGGGTTATTTATTATCAATAGAAATTAGCAGTGAAAAATATTTTTTTCCGGGCAGCTGCGCCTGCCTGTCCGGCGCTGCTATTCCCTGCCACGGCAGGCTACCGTCTGCGGCTTCAATCCGGCTCTGCTCAGGGTGCTGCCGCAAGCCGGATGCAGTAGCTTCACGAGGTCGCTCTGCACCGGCGCGGCAGCATCCCTTCGCCTTCGCCGGGATTTCCGCCTCCGCCGGGCTGCGGATGCAAGGTCGTGATACGGATTGCAGCGGTTGGGATTAATATAATTGAGGAATAAGCCCGAACGAGATCAAAAAAAATTAAAAAAACTGCCGATTAAAATTTATAGCACAATAGTTTTGGATTGCCTCTGTTTTTATCTTTGCCAAAACTATCGACGTGGGAGAAATCTTTAAACAATCAGTAAAAGGAAGCCTGTATATATATGTGGGCGTGGGCCTGGGGTTTGTAATCAGCGGGATATTATATCCGAAATTGCTTACCACCGAGCAGATTGGCTTGATTAGCACGCTGATAGCCTATTCCACTCTTATCAGCACCTTTGGCAACCTGGGAATGGGACAG
>JBEPXQ010000204.1:0-4405 GCA_041641835.1 Bacteroidales bacterium | reverse complement strand
CAAAGAAACCATCAAAATTACCGATAATAATGCCCAGGATATTATCCCGATGTGGCACGGAAACAAAATTTATTTTGTATCAGACAGGGACAGGACCATGAACCTGTTTTCTTATGATCTTGAATCAAAAGAAACAAAGAAACTTACTGATTTCAAAAAATATGACATCAAGTTTCCTTCCATTGGAAAAGATGCCATAGTATTTGAAAACGGAGGATTTATATATCGCTATGACCTGGCTTCTGAAAAAGCGGTGAAGCTTGATATTTACATCAATGACGATAAGGTAACAGGAAGAAAAGAATGGGTGGATGCATCCAAATTTATCAATTCGGCTTATGTGTCTCCTGATGGACAGCGTGTAGCTTTGGGTGCCCGTGGTGATATTTTCACGGTACCGGCAAAGCAGGGGGTCAGCAGAAACCTCACCCAGAGCTCCGGAGCCCATGACAGGAATGCCGTGTGGTCACCTGATGGAAAATATATTGCATACCTCTCAGATAAAAGCGGTGAATATGAGTTATATATCATAGCTCAGGACGGCGCTGAAGAAGCCATACAGCTAACCGACAAGGCCGACACCTATAAATTTAAGATGGCCTGGTCACCCAACAGCAAAAAACTGCTGTGGAATGATAAAAAGATGAGGCTACGCTACATAGATATTGACAGCAAGAAGATCACGGAAGTAGCACAATCAAAACTATGGGAGATCAACAGCTTCGACTGGTCGCCCGACAGCAAATGGATAGCCTATGATGACCAGTCGGAAAACAGGATGTCACAGATCTTTCTCTACAGCCTTGAATCTGATGAAACATATGAAGTTACTGACAACTGGTATAATTCGTCAGGCCCGGAATTCAGTGAGGACGGCAAGTATTTGTATTTTGTGTCAAAACGTTCTTTTAAACCAATCTATAGTGAAACCGAATGGAATCATGCTTACCGTGATATGTCTAAAATTTTCCTGGTAACGCTCAGCACCGAAACCAAATCGCCTTTTGCTCCTGAAAACGATGAAGTGGCAGTAGAGAAAAAAGACAAAAACGGAAATAATGAGGGAAATGGCAAGGAAGAAAATGTTAGCGTGAAAGTTGACCCAGAAGGCATTAAAGAGCGCATTGCTGTTTTTCCGGTTGGAGCCTCAAATTACTGGAGCCTGCAAGCGGCAGATAACAAACTGTATTACAATGAAAAAGCCTATGGAGACAAGAAATACAAGCTTAAAATGTTTGATTTGAAGGAAAAAGAGGAAAAAACCCTGGGCGAAAAAATGGGCTTTCAAATTGCCGCCAATGGCAAAAAAATGCTTGTGAAGCAGGGTAAAAGCTATGCTGTAATTAATCTGCCTTCATCAGAAATAAAACTTAAAGATAAACTTGAACTAAACAACATGAAAGTGTTAGTTAACAAGCGAAAAGAATGGAAGCAGATATATGATGAAAGCTGGAGGCAGATGAGAGATTTCTTTTATGATCCGGACATGCATGGTGTGGATTGGGATAAGATTCATGAGAAGTATGCACCGCTGGTTGAGCACGCGCGTAATCGTTATGATCTGAATTATATTATTGGTGAGATGATTGGAGAGTTGAATGTTGGACATGCATATGTTGGCGGTGGCGACAAGCCAGATATCCCCAAGGTTTACACGGGTCTTTTGGGGGCTGAATTTGAGAAGGATAAATCAGGCTACTTCAGAATAACAAAACTACTGAAGGGCGAAAACTGGCGGTCAAATTACCGTTCACCCCTCACCGAAATCGGTATTAACCTTCAGGAAGGAGACTACATCCTGTCTGTGAATGGCAAATCTCTTACTGATGTGGATAATATTTACACGGCACTTCTGCATGCAGCCGAAAAGGCAGTAGAGCTGAGGGTGAATAATGAACCTGACATGGAGGGCAGCAGGAAAGTGATTGTGAAACCCATAAAAGATGAATCGAAGCTTTACTATTTCAACTGGGTAAGGAAAAATATCGAGCTGGTGAATGAAGCCACAGATGGGCAGGTGGGATATATTCACGTGCCCAATATGATTACCGAAGGCCTGAATGAATTCGTGAAGTATTTCTATCCGCAACTGAACAAAAAAGCGCTAATTATAGACGATCGCGGTAATGGTGGTGGCAATGTGTCCCCCATGCTCATTGAGCGCCTCAGAAGAGAAGTAACGCGTGCCAATATGGCCAGAAATGTGCAGATACCCGGGCAAACTCCACGGCAAATGATGCGCGGACCAAAGGTGCTGCTGGTAAATCAATATTCAGCTTCTGACGGTGACCTGTTTCCCTATTCTTTTAAAAAGCATGATATGGGCATTGTGATCGGCACACGCACCTGGGGTGGTGTTGTTGGGATCCGCGGCTCGCTGCCCTTTATTGATGGCGGTACATTACACAAACCCGAATTTGCATCCTACTCAGCTGAAGAGCCCAAATGGATTATTGAAGGATTTGGGGTGGAACCGGATATTATGGTAGAAAATGATCCGGCTAAGGAATATGCCGGTGAAGATCAGCAGCTGGATAAAGCCATAGAGGTAATACTGAAGCAACTGGAAGAGTATGAAGAACTTCCGGAAATACCCGATTTCCCGGATAAAACAAAATAGATGAATCAGAGGCTGCCTTTTCCGGGCAGTCTCTTTTTAAGCACTTGAAATTTGTGGTTTAAACACCTTACTTTTGGACACAAGCATAAAAAAGCTGAGATAGAAATGAGAGGCAGAAACATACTGGTAACTGGAGCAACAGGAAATGTTGGTATGGCAGTAATAAGCCACCTTCATCATCTTAAAAGAAAGATAAACATAATAGCAGGCATCAGGAACATTGAAACCGATGAGCACAAGCTCAGGGAATTTGATGGCCTGGAATTCAGAAAGTTTGACTTTGAAGACTCATCCGGGTTTGATAAAGCCCTGGAAGGCATTGATGCTGTTTTTCTTTTACGCCCTCCACAAATAGCAGATGTGGAACAGTATTTCCGGCCACTGGTAAGCAAGATCAAGGAAAAGGGTATTGAGCAACTGGTTTTTCTTTCGGTGCAGGGAGCCGATAAAAGTACTTTTATCCCGCATAACAGAATTGAAAAACTGATAGTTGAGTACAATATCAATCATATTTTCATCAGGCCGGGCTATTTTATGCAGAACCTCACCACTACCCTGTCCGAAGATATCAGGAAGAAGAAGAAAATCATTTTACCGGCCGGCAAGGCTAAGTTCAACTGGATAGATGTGAATAATATCGGTGAAGCATCAGCGCTGCTAATAGCTGATTTTGAGAAACACATCAACCGGGCTTATGATATCACCGGGTATGAAAATGAAAACTTCCATACGGTTGCTTCCATAATACAGGAGCTTACAGCTAAAGATGTCCAGTATAAAAACACCAATCCGTTCCGGTTTTATCATATAAAACGAAAAGAAGGTCATCAAAAAGGCTTGATCATTGTAATGATCATGCTTCATTACCTTCAGCGTTTTCAGAAGGAACCACCCATTTCTGACGTTTATGAGAAGCTCACGGGTAAAAAGCCCACAACACTGCGTGAATTCATCAGTGAGCACAAAAATGACTTCTGAAAAAGAAAACGGAGTTAAATTACAAAGCTGTTATCACTCCTCTCCTATTTTAACTTCACAATTTTCAAGATGGTATTCACGGCAAAGATTGCCAAAACAAGAAGTAAATTCCTTTTCATCTGTTTATTATTTTGAGTTGTTATTCATTGATGTAATAATCCGTCAGCAGCATTGTTCCTTCAGGAGTTACTTTTTTTATTAAGCCGATGTTTTTTGCCCAAAAATTATAATGTCCTGTGATTTTCTGTATCTCTTTAACATTGTAAAAATAATTGGATTTAACTAACACTGAATCATGAACAACCTCATAGTGATCACTGTGCATTGTTACATCAGCATAATAGCCATATCCAAAATATTCCTTTGCACCCGAAGTGCGGGCATTCAATGTACTATCAGGCCCTATGGCTAATTTTTGAGTAAGCATCTCATAATTACGCATATAATGAAAACTCTCCGAAAAGTCGATACTTTGCGATAGTATTTTTATTGTATCCCAATATCCGCTAACTGAATCTTCATATACCCAATAAGAACCAACCGGAAACATTACATGATCCTTAAAATCTTCCGTCATATAAACATCTTCATAATCTTCGGTGGTACAATCCGCCCCGGAGAACAGGAAAAGTGCCAGGAGCAGGTATAGGATGCTTTTTATTGTCTTCATAATATTTTTTTTTGCTTTGATTTATTTTTTTAAAACTGACCGGTATAGGTTCCGGAATGATTGTAGAGATTAAATAGATATATTCCTGTATTAAGCTTACTGATGTTCATTTTATTGGCTTCAGGCAAAAGTTTTGT
>JBEPXQ010000203.1:0-4406 GCA_041641835.1 Bacteroidales bacterium | reverse complement strand
AGAGTAGCGTAAAAACCAGTAAATATTTCATCGCAGGGTATTGTAAATACAAGTATATAAAGAAATAATGTACTATCAAAGAAGAGTGCCATTATTTATGAGTTTGTTGCAACAATAATCCATTGCATAAACATCAGTATGCAGTTGAAACTTTATCAGTTTCTGAAGGTTATACTATTATAGAATTAATCTAAATAGCTATGAGGTTATTACACCAATTCAAAATAATCCCCCTGTTTTTTGCTTTTTTTATACCGGTGACATTTGCTTATACCCAAACCAGCAACCCGGTTCTGGATTTTATGAGGAATAATCCTGATAAATCTTCATTTAAATTGATCAGAAACGGAGAGATAGTAGCCGATTACCACAGCAATAGAATGATGCCGCTGGCCAGCACTGTTAAGGTTATAGTAGCCATAGAATACGCCTGGCAGGCAGCTCACGATAGCATCGACCCGGATGAACTGGTTGCCCTGAGTGAGCTGGAAAAATACTATGTACCGGATACGGATGGTGGTGCTCATAAAAACTGGCTGCAGTCTGTTGAACAAAAAGACTATAACCGGATGGTTCCGCTGCAGGAGGTTGCCGACGGTATGATCCGGTTCAGCTCAAATGCTAATACTGAATATCTTTGTGACCGGCTGGGGCTCCACAATATCAATAACCGATTAAAAACCATGGGCGTAAAAGATCATTCTGAAATCTATCATTTTGTTTCTGCCCTGCTGATCCCATCCGTCGTATTCCCTGATAAAACGGGAGAGGAGCTTATCAGTGCAGTTCATGTAATTCCACAATCAGAGTATTTTAGACTCTGTAATATGATCCATGATTCTCTAAAAAAAGACCCGGGATTCAAAAGCGAATTCACCATGCTAACGGTTGATGTACAGCGAGTATGGTCCGACAGGCTACCCGCCTCAACCACTGCTGAGTATGCCGGTATAATGCAAAAGATCAATTCCCGTACCTGGTTCGATAGTCTCACACACGTACACCTGGCAAAATTGCTTGAATGGCCAATGGATAATCCGGCCAATGCAGAATGGCTTGACCATGCTGGCATAAAGGGCGGTTCTACTGCATTTGTGCTCACAAAAACTATGTATGCCACTGACAAATACGGTAATACCACCGAAATGGCGTTATTCTTTAATGGTCTGGAGATGGCAGAAAATACCTATCTGCAAATGCATATGAACCAGTTTGATGTTGATGTGCTCAGAAACCAGGCCTTTCTCCGTCAGGTGCAGAAATCACTTGCAAATAAAGCCGGGAAGTAAAGCATTTCAGAAGTACAGGATAAATAAACGCTGTAAATCTTCAAGGGAAATCATACACTGAATATAAAAAAATGAGACCATCCCGTTTCCCCTTAGGCGAATCATGAAAAAAGCTGGTTTTAAGCTTTTGACTTATTAATACTTTTCGTAATGGACTCAAAATTCAATTCCCTTTCATTTTTACTCAACATTCTATGAAATAATCTTGTTATAAATTATATCTGAAGCACTAATGAAAGACTGCAACATGAGTGACAGCAGAATTGACCAGGGATACCCTTACCACAGCCTGAAAGCAGAAGAAACCACTGAACGCCTCAACAGCAGCCGGGAAGGATTATCTGATGAAGAAGCTAAAAAAAGACTGGAAAAATACGGCGAAAACAAACTTCCGGAACAGAATAAAACCAATATCCTGGAACTGATCATCAAGCAGTTTAAGGATTTTTTAGTGCTGATACTTGTTATTGCTGCTATTGTAGCCTGGATATCCGGGAGCATGATTGACGTGTATGTAATCATCGGTGTAATCCTGGTAAATGCTTCCATTGGTTTTACACAGGAATACCGTGCTGAAAAGGCGGTGCAGGCGCTAAAGAGTATGATCAAGCAGGAAGCAGTGGCCATTAGAAACGGCGAGAGTAAAGTGGTGGAATCAGTGAAGCTGGTTCCGGGCGATATAATTGAACTTGATGAGGGAAAATCAATACCAGCAGATGCCAGGATCATAGAAAAGAAAAACCTGCAGGTGGAAGAGTCTTCTCTTACAGGCGAATCCGTGCCTGTTGACAAGGAAACAGAGCCATTGGATGAGGAAACCTCACTTCCCGACAGGAAAAACATGATTTTCAAAGGTACATATGTGGCCCGGGGCACCTGCAAAGCTGTGGTTACCGCAACCGGCGAACATACCGAACTGGGGAAAATTGCTGAATCATTACATGAAGTTGAAGAGCAGGAAAGCAACTTCCGCAAAAAAACCGCGCAGCTTGCTAAAATTATGGCCGGTATAGCCGTAAGCACTGCTTTGGCAGTTTTTATTATAGGATATGTTTTCCGTGATTTTTCTTTTGACGATATTTTGTTGGTTACCATAGCTTCATTGGTGTCAGCAATACCAGAAGGGTTGCCCGCGGTCTTGTCTGTTGTGCTCGCAATAGGTGCAAACCGAATGGCCAAACAAAATGCCATTATTCGTGAATTCACAGCTACTGAATCCGCAGGCTCGCTCAATGTTATTATTTCTGATAAAACCGGAACCATTACTAAGAGTATGCTCACGGTGAAAAAGATCATGCTGCCTGATGAATCCGAGTTTGAAGTGAGTGGCAGCGGCTACACCGAGGAAGGGGAAATAAGCCGTGACGAGGAGAAGATAAATCCAGGCGATAATCCATTGCTCGACCAGATGCTGCTGATCGCTGCATACTGTAATGATGCATCCGTTGAGCAACCGGAGGATAAGGAGGACCCGGAAGTTTCCGGTGATCCTACAGAACTTGCACTGCTGGTGTTATCACTTAAAGCCGGTATTAAGGATGTGGAGGAATTCGGGCAGGCTGAAAAACTGGATGATCTGCCGTTTAATTCCGAGCAGAAGTTCCGCGCATCACTGCTCAAAAGTTCAGGCGATAAGCGGCAGATGCTGTTTATGGGAGCACCTGAAAAAATGCTTGAGCTGTCGAAAAGCATCAATACCAAAGATGGACCGGAAGACCTGGATGAACAGAACAAAAAAGCCATAAAGGAGAAGATACAGAAGCTAAGCAGCCAGGCCATGCGGGTGATTGCAGGAGCTTATAAAGCCGCCGGTGATGATAAGGAAGCGGTAGATGCTGAGGATGCAGAAGGCCTAACTTTTGCCGGGTTGTACGGCATTATCGATCCAGCCCGTCCCGAAGTAGCTGCAGCCATCGAAGAATGTAAAAGTGCCGGCATCAGAGTGATCATGGCAACAGGCGATCACAAGGAAACAGCCACAGCCATTGCTACTAAAGTTGGGATTATTGAAGAAGGGGCGGAGGGTAGCGAAGACTGTCCTGTAGCATTGGAAGAAAGCGAGCTGGATGTGGATGACGAGAAATTCAGGGAATACACGGACTGCACAAATGTTTTTGCACGCGTAAGCCCTGAAACAAAACTTCGCATAGCCAAAACCCTGCAGCAAAAAGACATTTTAATCGGGATGACCGGCGATGGCGTCAATGATGCCCCGGCTCTGAAGGTGGCTGATGTGGGGATTGCCATGGGCAAACGTGGCACAGATGTGGCCCGTGATGCTTCACAAATTGTCCTGTCCGACGATAACTTTGCCAGTATCGTTAACGCCATTCGCCAGGGGCGCATCGTATTCAGAAATGTCCGGCTTGCGAGCTATTTCCTGATTACTACAAATTTTGCTTCCGCGCTCACTCTCATAAGTGCCATGGTTGTTGGATTTACCTACCCACTCTTACCCACCCAGATATTATGGATCAACCTTGTAACTGATGGTATTATGGATATCTCCCTGGCCACCGAACCCGACCATGGAGATATGATGAAGGAAAAGCCCCTGAAAAAAAGTGAGCCAATCCTCAACAAGCAGATCATACCTTACTTGCTCATCATTGTACCTGTGATGGTCATTCTCGCTTTGCTGGTTTTTGATCATTATATCGGTCAGGGCGTGGAAAAAGCCCGTACGGGAGTTTTTCTGGTGGTGGCCATGTCACAGGTTTTTAATGCTTTTAACATGCGATCACTCACGCGCTCGGTTTTTTCCATCGGCTTTTTCAGAAACAAGTGGCTCATACTGGCTTTTGTCGCCTCCATCCTGCTACAGATAGCAGCCATAAAGCTGCCCTTTATCCAGCACATATTCCACTTCAGAGACATTGCCTGGGTTGATATAGCTGTTATCACCGCCCTTTCAGGGCTGGTGTTTGTATTCGGTGAACTTTATAAACTCATAAGAAATATGGTAAAGAACTAAGGCTGCAATGCAGATGCTGAGGTGGTTAGATAGTGAGATGGCGAGATAGTGACAATATCATTCAATCAGTATTCAAAATCTCCGATGGCGCGGACTTGTAGTCCGTGCCCGGTACGGAATGATAGTAGGCAGTAGGCAATAAA
>JBEPXQ010000202.1:0-4407 GCA_041641835.1 Bacteroidales bacterium | reverse complement strand
GGATGGTATCGCTATACGCTCGGACCATGGGATGATTATAGTACAGCCAAACAAAAGCTGGCAGAACTTAAACCGAAAGTGAAGGATGCATTTGTTATCCGCTATATTGATGGTGAGCGTAAATAATCAAATAAAAATGAACAGAAAAAAGCCCGGAACATATTGCTCCGGGCTTTTTGTTATAAATAGGTTTTTGTTTTATTCCTGTTTCAGGTTTTCATTAAAGAATTCTGTGATCTTATTGAAGAGGTGCAGCCTGGTTAGACCGCCATAAATCCCGTGGTTCTTATTGGGGTAGATCATCATATCAAAGTCAATATTTCTTTTAACCATTTCTCTCACCAGCATCATTGAGTTTTGAACATGAACATTATCGTCGGCACTTCCGTGAACCAGGAGCAGGTCGCCTTTTAGTTTGGAAATGTGAGAAAGAGGTGAATTGGCATCATAGTTAGTTCCGTTTTCCTGCGGGGTACGCATAAAACGCTCGGTGTAAATATTGTCGTAATATCTCCAGTTGGTTACAGGAGCAACTGAAACGCCGGCTTTAAAATACTCATTGCCCTTTGTAAGTGCCAGCAGAGTCATATACCCTCCGTAACTCCATCCGAAGATCCCGATTCGCTGCCTGTCAATATAAGGCATTGCACCCAGATGCTTTGCCGCATTTATCTGATCGATGGTTTCAATTTTACCCAGTTCCAGATAAGTGGCTTTCTTAAACTCCTGGCCCCTGTAACCGGTTCCGCGGTTATCCACGCCTGCTATGATATAGCCCTGCTGAGCCATATACTCAAACCATATGTAGTTAAAATATCCCCAGGTATTGGCTGCTTCCTGTGATCCCGGACCGCCATACACGAACATCAGCAGCGGATAACGTTTGTCAGGATTGAAATCGGGTGGTTTTATCATGAAACCATTAAGTAAGATATCGTCTTCCGTAGGTACTTCAATAAATTCCACACCTGAAAAATTGTATGCTTCCATGTTGTCCACAACCCGCTGGTTATCCTGGAAAACTTCCACCAGTTTGCCGTTTTCCTTATAAATAGCATAAACAGGAGGACGGTTTGCAGTGCTCCAGGTATCAAGGAAGTAGGAGAAATCACCAGAAAACTCTACACTGTGGGTGCCGTCTTTTTTTGTGATCCTTTTCTTTTTCGTGCCGTCAGGTTTAATTTTATAGAGGTTTCTTTCCAGCGGGCTTGTTTGTGTTGACATATAATAGATCCAGTCGTCTTCCTGGTCAACACCAAGAACATCCGTAACTACCCAGCTTCCATCGGTAATCTGAATGTTTTCACCATCAGGATCTACCATGTAGATATGATTATAACCGTCTTTTTCGCTGGTCATGATAAATTTATTCCCTTCCAGAAACGTCCAGTGATCGTCAATATCAATATAATAGGGATTCTCCTCCTGATAAACAACTTTTGAACTGCCGTTTTTAGCATCGGCAAAAAGAATATCAAGGTTGTTCTGAAGGCGATTCAGGCGCTGGATGGCAAGTTGATCATCCGTTTTGGTCCATTTAATGCGTGGAATGTACTGATCAGTTTCCTGCCCAACATCCATGGTACGGGTTTCTTTCTTTTTAAGATCATAAACATGGATGCTTACCAGCGAATTGTCTTCGCCGGCTTTGGGGTATTTGAATTTATATTCAACCGGGTACAGCTCATCTTCCCATAGTGTCATTTGGTAAAGCTTTACAGCGCTTTCATCAAAGCGGTAAAAAGCCAGGTAATTTCCCTCAGCCGACCAGTGAAAGCCTTTAGTGAAGCCGAACTCTTCTTCATAAACCCAGTCGGTGGTACCAAAGATGATCTTGTTTTTTTCTCCTTCGGAAGTCACCTGTGTTTCCTTGCCGGTTTCCCAGTTTACCATGAAAAGATTATTGTTTCTTACAAAAGCAATGTGTTTTCCGTCGGGTGAAAACTCAGCAAGGCGCTGCTTGCCCTTGCTTTTGTCGCTAAGTGGCCTCAGCATTTCTTCCTTCCTGTCCCAGATATAAAAGTAACCCTGGGTGGAATGACGGTAAATAGGCTCTTGCTTTGTTGTGATCAGGATTTTTGACTCATCAGCATTAAATGAATAATCCTCAATTTCAATATGTCCTTCCTGTTGGTTTAAAACAAGCTGGTTTTCGCTGAGGATGGTTTCCGGTTCTCCTTTCTTTTTATAGGAGTATTTGTTGATCTTTCCACTTTCCAGCACAGTGTAATGAGTGCCGTCATTCATCGGGTACATTGACTGCACTCCGCGCGGAAAAAATTTGCCACTTGCCCAAACATCTGCCAGCGTTAGTTTTTCATATTCCTGTGCAACAGCACCTGATATGAAAAACACCAGCATACTTATTGTCAGTATTAATCTTCTTTGCTTCATGATCATTAGTTTAAATTTTTGTCAAAAGTAAGAAAAATGCGCTTTTGGTTCAGCCTGTAAATGGCCTGTAGGAAAATGAAACATTTTTTTCCACACCTGCATTTATGTTCGTGTATCAATTATTGGAAAGAGAGGAGCCCACTCCAAATAAAACTTTACTTTTTGGAGCAGGCTCAAAAAAATCATTTAGGCGTTCTGTTTCCTGTTTCACAGAATCAGAAACAGGAAATACAGCTTCACTCTGTTTTAGTGGTAACTATCTTAAGGCTGGTAGAACTTCAAAGAACCAGGTACGATTCCCACTCTGAAGCTGTCGGTGACTTCAGCCTGTGGGCTGCATCTGTAAATCCATCCTTTTTGCTGATAATCCATGGCATTGGTAAAATAAATTTCTCCCGTGGCAGGATCAACAGCAAGCGAATTAATAGTCCTTCCCGCAACAGGAATAACAGGATGCATCATCAGTGAATCTGCGTTTGCAGCTACCTTGAAAATGCCGTGTTTTACATAATATAAGGTGTCACCGGTTTTGTTGATTGCCAGATGAGAAGGAGAGGAGTTAATGTCGAATTCAAGCGTTTTGGTCACCGTTAGCGTCACCGGATCAATTCTGCTTATTGCCGGTTCTTCATCATTCATATATCCGCCACTACTCAGTACCCAGATATTTCCGTCTTTATCCTTTACCAGTGAATTGGGTTCCTTCGCCACTTGTATGGATTTAATCAGTGTATTGTCAACAGGATCAATCACCATAACCGTATTGTTCGGCTGCTGAACATAAAACTCCGACCAGTTTGTTACGTAAAGATACATTCCGTCATAAAGCATTGCTTCCGTGGATTTTCCCGCATCTACAGTTTTTACTTCTGATAGATCTGTCATATCAAACCAGGAGAGGTTAGTGCTTTCCAGGTCAGATACATATATCTTATCTTCCACGATTGCAGCACGGCGGGGGCTACTGAATCCTGTTAATGTATTTTCCGATTCAAAATCCTCCAGATCAACTACTTCTATCTTGCCTGAGTTATTAACGGTAATATATGCTGTTTCATCTGAAAACACGATATCCATAGGGATATCACCGGGTGGCCGGCTGTTGGCAGCATAGAAAATGCCGTTTTCCACTTCACCACTTGCAGGATTGAAAAATGAAACAGATCCGTTACCGGCCCCGAAATTCCCTTCGTTGATGATAAAAAGCCCGGCATCATGCACAAACTCATCCTCATTATCATTTTGCTCACCAAAATCGTCATCATCACAGGCCCAGAAAGAAGCCAGCAGGATAATGAGAAAACTTAATCTTAATGCTTTTTCCATTTAAAACTGATTTTAAGGTTATAGATTCGGCCCGGCATGGGATACCAGGCAACTGATTGATAATCCGCATTTAATAAATTTTCAATGTGTAAGGCTGCTGAAAGACTGAAGTTATTCACCTCCCACGATTTACCTGCCTCAGCATCATGAAGCATAAAAGGTGGCATATATCGCGAATTGTCAGCAGTAGTATATCGTCTGCCGGTGTAGCTGTAGTTCCAGGCCGCAAACCAGCTGTGAATTTTCAGATAAGCCACTGCCGTGGCTGCATGCCTGGGCACATAAATAAGCTGCCTGTCAACAGAGGCATCACCATTGAATAATGCTTTCTTATTTTCGGCTTTTGTATAATGATATTGCAACCGGAGAATGAGATAGTTTTTCTGCCATTTTCCGGTAATTTTCAGTCTTGACTCAATCCCTTTTGATAATGCATCCTTAAGGTTGGAAGGTGTCCAGAAGCTTGCCACGGAATCTGGCTGCCAAAGAATTAGGTTCCTGATGTCGGAATAGAAATAATTTGCTGAAGCCTTGATGGTTATGTTTCCTGATTTGCTGCTGTGCTGATACTCCAGTCCGGCATCATAGCTGTATCCTTTTTCCGGGAGCAGATCAGGATTGCCTCCCGGATACCAATACAGATCATTCATGGTGGGGTAGTGGAAGTTGCGAGCAATATTGGCGTTT
>JBEPXQ010000201.1:1192-4453 GCA_041641835.1 Bacteroidales bacterium | reverse complement strand
GTAATAGCATATTCATCATCAGCTTCAAATCACTGGGGTATAAGCAGTGATTTGTATGCCGGAGGTATGCGATCGGATTCTGCTAAATGCAGCCCTAACGATACTCTTACTCTTACTACTGTTTCCCTTGATCCCGGCGCAGGGAATCAGTATATCATACTGGAATTTGACCATATCTGTAAGATAGAAGCCCTTGATAAGGCTATAGTGGAAGTGTCATCAAACGGAGGTCTCAGCTGGACCAAACTTGATAGCAACCACTACATGGGAAATTCCTCTAACTTTGGTTCTGCCGGTAATGTATTTAATGTAACCTCCTATGGCGGCACCTGGAAGAGCGGGCAAACCCAATATACTCCCAATAATGCATGGTGGAAACACGAAAAATTTGATATTTCAGCCATAGCAGCCAATAGTACAAATGTTAAAGTACGCTTCAGCCTTATTGATGACAACGGAGCAACCCTTTTTGAAAATTACGGATGGTTTCTCGATAATATAGAAATCACCGCTTCTGCTTCAGAAATGATACCGCCTGTGGTTGTATTATCTCAGCCGCTTATCCCTGATACGGTAATATTTTCGCTTCCGCAGACTGTCAGGGCAGTAATCACCGATAATTCCGGGGTGGATACGGCATTTGTAGTGTATCATATCAACGGTGTGCCTGAGGACACAGTAGGAATGGTTAACACAGCAGGGAATAATTATCAGGCTGATATCCCCTTTGTGGGTTTTGGCAGAACTGTAACCTATTTTGTAAAGGCGGCGGATATAGCTGCTATACCTAATTACGCTACATCAAATAATTATTCATATTACCTTAAATATGTCCCCGGTGCCTTACAGAACATGGCATTGGAAGAAGGGTTTAACGGAAGTAGCCTTCCCACAGGATGGATCAGTACCAGCTCAATCTGGCAGCATGGATCAGGACAGACCACCTCATCGGGTACCGGACCTGATGATGCTTACGAAGGAAGCGGATATGTTTATACTGAAGCATCCGGGCATTCTAATCAAACGGATGAACTGACTTCCCCGGTATTTGATATCAGCAACCACACGGACCCACGCCTTATCTTCTCCTATCATATGTTTGGTCAGGCTATGGGTACACTCAGCGTTGAGATTTTTGACGGTAACTCCTGGGTTCAAATATGGACAAAAACCGGGCAGCAGCACAGTTCCCTGACCGACCCCTGGACAAGAGATACTGTATTTCTACAGGCATACAAAAGCGCCGCTGCACAAATCAGATTCGTGGGACAGACAGGAAGCACTTATACCAGCGATATGGCTGTGGACTTTGTGCAGGTTGGTGATCCGGTTACCGGTGTAGTAAATGACGCTGGCATTTCCCAGCTGGTTAATCCTACCGGTGGAGTGGTGGCCAACAGCAGTTTCGATGTTAAGGTAAAGGTGAGGAATCATGGAAGTAATGATCTCACCAAATTCGATGTAAACTGGCTGCTTGATGGCGCTTCTAAACCTGCTTACAGCTGGACAGGAACCCTTACACCCGGAAATGAAACCAATCAGATTACCCTGGGATCAGAAAATGTTGCCCAGGGACCGCATTCCCTCAAAATATGGACCGCTAACCCTAATGATACAGTTGATTTTAATATCTCCAACGATACGCTTCACTTTAACTTCTACGGCTGTTCAAGCCTGCTTAGCGGAAACTATACTATAGGTGGCCCAAACCCCGATTACAACAATTTTAGTGATGCCGTGCTGGCACTTTCACAGTGCGGAATTAATGGTCCTGTTACTTTTAATGTGGCTCCCGGAACCTATAATGAGCAGATTTCCATCCCTGCTATCAATGGTGCATCTTTAGTGAATGATATCACCTTTAAATCATTGAGTAATGATTCAACTCAGGTTGTACTGCAATACAGTGCCGTGGGAAGTAGTAATAACTATGTGCTTGAGTTGGATGGTGCAGCATATCTCAATTTTGAAAACATCACACTTCAGGCGCAGGGAAGTAATTTTTCAAGAGTGGTAAGCCTGGCAGCTGGCACGCATGATCTTGAATTCTCAGGTAACCAGCTTGTTGGTCCCGCCGTTTCAGCAGGCACAGGAGGAGCCGATTCAGCATTGGTAACAACTCTTGACACCATTGGTAATAATATCAGTTTTATGCATAATTACCTGGTAAACGGCAGCAATGGCCTGTATTTAAGAGGGAGTGATATTTCCAGTGTTATTGTTGAAGGAAATAAATTTATGAATCAGTGGGGTGATGCATTACATGTTGATGGTGCTATTAGCCCGGTGATCCGGTATAATTACATTGAAACCAATTCTACCCATGACGATTTTAATGGACTGCAGTTATCCGAAGCCAGTGGACAGTTTGAGGTTCATGCCAACCATATTCTTGCACCATCAACAAACGTTGGCTACGGTTTGCGCCTGAACAATTCGCAGGGTGATTCCCTGAACCACGGACGCGTGTATAATAACATGATCCTGATAAAAGGTGCACTGGGAACTACCACTCTTTCGGCAGGAATACTAAGCTACAACACAGCTTTTACTGATTATTACTACAACACAGTAAAAATGACCGGTGCTGATCAGAATACCCCGGCACTGTGCCTCTATGATATTGCCGCTGGTAATTCGAAAGGGATTGAAATCAGTAATAATATCTTCAGCAACTTTGCCAATGGATACGTTCTGTTCACTTATAATGTTGATACATCTGCCTATAACAGCGATTACAATAACTGGTATGCAGATGGCAGTGGTGATTATATGCAGATAAACAGCTCCCTGGTTCCTGATCTTGCCGCCTGGCAAAACCTCTATGCGCAGGATATGCACAGTTCGGCACTGGATCCTTATTTCCCTGGCGGGCCCGATCTGCATACTTCCAATAACCTGCTGAACAATACCGGTATTCCTGTTTCGGGTATCACAGTGGATATTGATGGCGATAGCAGAAACGTCAATGCTCCTGATATGGGGGCAGATGAGTTTGATGCTTCTCCGTACGATCTGGCGCTGATTGATTTTATCGCTCCTGTGAGTGAATGTGGTCTTTCTTCTTCTGAAAATATTACGGTGAAGTTGAAAAATGTGGGAAGTGCTATGATTGATACACTGAACCTGTCATACAACGTCAATGGTTTGTCTTCTACTGTTTTTACTGAAGATATTTATACCACACTAAACCCGGGTGACACCTTGGTTCACACTTTTAGTCAGACCTTCGATCTGGATATTACCTGGTATGGCAAAGAT
>JBEPXQ010000201.1:0-1182 GCA_041641835.1 Bacteroidales bacterium | reverse complement strand
GCATGATCCCATACCCAACAACGACAGCATTGGCTGGCAGGTAACTTCCATGTATGAACCACCAGCTCCATCAGTATCTGATACTTCAATCGCTTATGGAAGCAGTGTAATACTTACTGCTATTTCCAATGACAGCCTTTTCTGGTATGCTGATGATACAAGCTCAGCTGAGCTTCATATTGGTAATGGCTTTAAAACACCTCATCTTTTTGATACTACCACCTATTATGTAGAGGCTCGCGCTGCGGCCGGATCGCCCATTCTTATTACGGAATTCAGCTCCAACCCGGATGATATTGAAATACAGAATATCACTGGTAACTATGTGGATGCAACAGGCTGGCAGGTTATCATATGCGATGGCTCAAACATAAATAGTCCCGTTTCAGCTACCTGGACACTGGGGACTTTCGCGCCCTATGAAATCAAGATGAACGGCGATAGCTATAATTTCCCTGTTAATCTTGCATTTGCCTCAAGCGATTGGATAATGATAGTAGATAACAATGGGAAAATCATGGATTTTGTGGCTTCTGATTATTCAGCAGCCGAAATTCAGAATATGAGTGTTACAGCAGGAGGGTTTACCGGACTTAATCCCGTGGCTGATAATGAATGGACAGGGCCGGGTTTCACAAGCTCTTCCACGTTTTTCATTCGGCAGTATTATGATGCTAACGATGCCAGCGACTGGGTTAGCGCTCCCACAGGTTCTTTTAATCAGCCTAACCCGAACATGAGCAAAAACCCTGCATTTAGTGCATCTGTATGCCCAAGCCCACGTGCGCCATTAACGGTTTATATGAAATCATATCCTAACCTGGATGCTGGAATTTCAGGCATAGCTAACCCTTCAGGCAGCCAGCCCTCGGGGGTAAACCTGCCCGTGGAGTTTGTTATACATAATTATGGTCAGAATACGCTTACCTCAGCAGTTGTTAACTGGACTGTGAATGGCGTGGTGCAGAATACCTACAGCTGGACAGGGAGTTTGCCATTCCTCGCATCTGATACAATTACTGTGGGTTCCATGTCATTTAATGGCGGAGTATATAACCTGCAGGCCTGGACCGCGATGCCTAATGGAATAGCAGATACCATCAATGCCAATGATACGGCTTACTCTACCTTCAATGCCTGCATGAACGGGATCTATACAATCGGAAATCCGTCAACCGGAAC
>JBEPXQ010000200.1:0-4482 GCA_041641835.1 Bacteroidales bacterium | reverse complement strand
GGTCCGAGTCGTTTCCCAATACATTTATATAAACTTCAGTGTCGAGTTTTGTGGTTTTGGAGTCATTCTGGGCTACCGGACCTTCCACACCGTCGCAGGGTACATCCACCAGTATGTTTCCGGCAACAAATGAATCGCCATATGAAGGAGGTGAACTCACGTCAACCGTGAGGGAGGTAACATTACCGGGTACATTCTTCAGGGTGATTACGAACAACCGCAATGACTCACCAAGGTTCTGATCATATGCTGTTACAGTTTTGGATACGCTGCCGGCTGTAGCGGTTATCTCTACGTTTCTGCTATCAGCGTTTAACTCCGCAACAGGTATGGTAACTACAATGTTTCTTGAAACAGAACTGGAACTAATGGTGAAAGTTTTGCTGTAGCTGTTATGGTACAGGTAAACCTTATTGTTATCCATATAGGTATGTACCATGATGGAAGGATCGGTACGATAAACATAAGCAGCTGAGGACTGCACATGTGATGTATTATTAGCAGGAGTAATAGTTACTGAAGAAGCAGGATTAAGTATTGCGCTCATGCTGCCTTTATCAGAACCTCCGTTTATGGCATATTCTGCCGTGTTGTCTGTAATGGATTGCATGGTAGTGCTGAACGTAACTGAGGATGGTACACCGCCTTTAAAAACAGACTCAACACGCATTGAGTCCACCGTGGACAGATCAGTAATACTGAGTGTAGTGGATGCTTGGTTATTGGCTCCTGTACCTACATATTCAATTTTCTGCCCGCAGGATGAGCCGCCTGATCCACCATCATCACATCCAAGACTGTAGAATGAAGATGGATTACTCTGGTTATTATATTCTGTGCTAATCCAGTCGGCAGAACGCGCTGCCTGTGATATTCTCATTTCATCTATAAGGCCGTCAAACGGACGGTTATTACCATTGGGTGGATTATTGCCAATAAATACATCTTTAGTGCTGTTTGTGGCGATGCTTCCTGAGTTGGAGGTGCTGCCAACCTGTGCATCATTAAGGTAAAGGATCATATCACTTCCGTCATAAACAGCATTGGCATAATACCATGTACCGGCTGTTAAAGTTCCGCTGCCGGCCTTTAGCTCTGTGGTTGTGGAGCCGGTTTTAAGACGGAATCGCAGCTTAATGCCACTATTATCGATGGTGCTGAGCATAAACCAGTGGTCATTGGTGCTGGTTCCGTCAGCTTTGGAAATCAATCGACCGTCATCTACATCAAAATCATCGGCCTTGAACCAACCTGAAATCGTAAGAGCTGATCCAGAGACATCAAAGTTATCAACATCAATATAATCATCGCTGTCGTTATTATCATTGAAGCTTCTGGCATTGGAAAACACACCGATGCTTTGAGCACTCCCATGATCTATTCCGTTGTTGTTGCTGATAGCATCGTCTGTACCGCCATCAAAATGCCACACACTAACATAATCATTGTTCCAGGTGTTGCTCGTTGAAGGATCTGTACTAACTCCGGATTTCCCCCAGAATATCTGAATTTCAGTGTCGGTGGAAGGAGAGAGTGAGGGGATTTTCACCCAGGCCTTATAATTTCCCGTGCCTGGATCATAATTAATGAGCTCAAAGTCCAGTGCCATAGAGTTGCTGATATTGCTGAAGGCTATATCGTAACCGCTTGAACTCACCACGGATCCACCATTGGCAACGGTTCTGAGGGTATCCAGGGTAATATCCAGGTAAACAGGAAAGTTTGTTAATGAAGAAGAGCCGCTTACTTTGGTGTGATCAAAGGTAACTGTGCAGGAATCAGAAAAGCCGGTGAGTGCATAGGTGGGAGCAGAACCTCCGCCTACAGTTTGAACAGGTCCGCTGGAGTAAAACGTTGACGGACTATTCTGATTATTATATTGTGTGGCAATCCAATCGGCATTACGGGCAATGTCACTTACCCTTAGTTCGTCCAGGATTCCGTCAAAATAGCGGCTGTTATTTCTTTTGGCAATTTGCAGGTCAGCCGTGGTGCTGAGAATATTACCCGAGGCATTGGCTGTAGCTGCAAGGCTCCCGTTCACATATATCTTTTTCTGATCAGTACCCAGGCTCCCGTCATAGGTGAAAACCACATGTGTCCAGCTATTATTTGTTATCTGTGCCAAATCATCCCTGTAGTGTGTAAAAGAATTACTGTCTGTTGAAACTCTTGTGTTTATGTTGTTATTTGTGGCACCTCCGTCAATACCCAGCATATATCTTTCTTCGTTAGTGTTGGGGCTTTTCATGATAAAAGGTGAATCATCGCCATTGGGCACAGGTGCATTTACCCATGCCTCAAGAGTAATGGTGTTGCCGGTTATATCCAGGCTGCTGCTGTGGGCAACGGTAATATAATCATTACTTCCGTCGAAAGAATATGCTCCGCCTATTTTTCCTGATGTGGAAGAAGGATTGTCGTGTATGCTGCCATTGTTATTGTTGGATGAACCGTCATCCAGCGAGCCGTTCATATGCCATACAGCCATAAAGTCGCTGTCCCATACGCTGCTAACCGATTGATCGGCGCTGATTGATGAATTCCCAAAATACATCCTGAATGTAGTGCTTCCGGAAAGAGAAGGAATTTTTACCCAGACAACCACTCTGCCTGTAGTGCCATCATAAGACTCGAGCTGATGGTCATAAGTGGTGCTGTTCGAAGCATCAGTGAAAGTGATATCATAACCACTACTGTTTTGCATGAATCCACCGTTAAAAGTAGTCGCCAGGTCATTATCGCTTAAATCCACAAGCAGGGGAAAGCCGGAATGTGAAGCTCCAGATACCTGGCTGCTGTTTACGGTTAGTTCGATATAATAACCGTAACCCGAAGCCTGGCCTTTCACTATGGATATACTAAGCGGAACGAATACAGTAATGAATAGAATTCTGAGTAAAATAGATTTCATATGAACGTAATTTAACAAATTATTAGTCAGCTGCGAATCCAGCCTATATATGGTTTGCTACATGTCAAATCACATACCACAAGCGTTATTTAAAACGATTCTAAGGAATGGCGCTGGTTAGCTGATTCTGTTTTCATTTAAGTTTTCTAAAATTGGGAAATATTTTCTTCAATCTGGAATTTCCGGCTGCCTTTGAGTTGTTAATTCAAAAAAATGGTAACTCTCCAAAGTGATCCACTTGCTTTATGAACAAATGTTCACTAAATTTGCAGAAAAATATTTCCATGTCCCGACCACGCAGAAAACGCAAAATGATGGAACCGCCAGCCATTAAAGGTTTTAAGCCTTATGGAGTTCCTGGTGGAAAGAATGACATACCTGTTAAAATGCTTTTTGAAGAATACGAGGCCCTGCGACTTGCTGATTATGAGCATTTATCTCAGGTTGAAGCCGCAGAGAATATGGAGGTTTCCCGGCCAACTTTTACACGTATTTATGATCGAGCACTGAAAAAAATGGCTACAGCACTAAATGAAAGCCGGTCACTTTTGATTGAGGGCGGCAACGTGCTGTTTGATGACGACTGGTATCGCTGTGGTGACTGCCATTCTGTTTATAAAACGAGCAAAGCGGGTAAGAATAATTGTTCTATTTGTAGTAGCAGTAACATACGTCATGTTAATCAAGTATCTGACTCCGGAAAATCAATGTCTTAAATAATAAGGGTTCAAAATATTATTATCAATTTGAAAATTGTGGTGGTTTTAAAATAAAAACAATTTGCACTGAATTTGGTCACACTTTATATACATAACCATGAATAAAGCAATAGCAATTAAAGACAGGAGTGAGCATAGTTCACTGGAGTATCATTTTGGTAAAGCTCCTTGTTTTGCCATTATAGATGATCAAAATCTTGTCAGGATAATTGAAAATCCACACAGCAGAGAGACTGCAGCAAAAGGAGTAATGGTTGCTGGATTATTGTCTGATAATCAGGTGAAGCATGTTTATGCTGGTGAATTCGGTGTAAAAGTAAAAACAGCATTGGATGTACTGGGCATAAGAATGCATCAGATTGATACCAAAGGCCGCAAGCTGCATGATTTTTTGAATAACCTATAAATTAAAATATTATGCCAAAAAACTATCAACACGGACCAGCCGGAGCAGGTAAAAAAATGGGACACAAACATAAAGCCGGTGCAGATAACCCCATCAATTATTCAAAATCAAAAGGGCTGATTGCCATAAGTGCTGAGGAGTCTCATATGAAAAGCCAGATGGACCCACGATTTGGCAGATGTAATTATTTCCTGATGTATGATCCTGCTAACGGGCTTACGCACTTCATGGGAAATCCCGGGAAACAAAGCCAGGGAGGCGCAGGGCCGGCAGCAGCAGAGTTTCTTATCAATCATGGAGTATCAAAAGTTATTTCCGGGGAATTCGGCGCCAGAGCAAAAGAAATACTTGAGGCTGCCAATGTTGAAATGGTGACCTTAATTGGTCAGGGTGATGATATGAATTCACTGATAGAAAAAGTAAAAAACTAACTGCCTGTATTC
>JBEPXQ010000199.1:0-4482 GCA_041641835.1 Bacteroidales bacterium | reverse complement strand
CAATAATCGTATCTTCTTTTCATTGGCAGTACAATATTAAATAAATGTTTCGTCGAATGAAAGCAATTGGACTTAATTTTTTGTAATTTGTATTTGATATAAATTTCCAGATAATATATTTTGGAAGGTGATTTTTATCAACAAATTAGGAACATATCTATATATATCTTTTTAAAAACTGGCAAGAAGATTGCTTGGTTTTGTCAATGATATTTCTGCTGGTATTTATACTATTTTACTCAAAATGCAGTTTAGTGTTTGAATAACGTGTAAAAGCAAGGCATTTACCATTGATCAGGGCTGAAATATCCGGTCATTTTTCAGGTTTGATAAAATGTATTACTTTTGCAGCTTAATTTAAGGAATAAAGGGACATTGCATGCGCATTAAACCAATCGTCATCGTTATCCTGCTGGCAGTACTAACAGGGTGTAACGGATACCAGAAGCTTCTGAAAAGCAATGACACAGAGCTTAAATATAAGAAAGCGCTGGAGTTTTACAATGAAGGTGATTATTACAAAGCAATTCAGCTACTGGACAATCTTCGCTCTGTAACCCGGGGCACCAGTCGTGCTGAAGATGTTTTTTACTACTACGCCCAGGCACATTTCAAAAATAAAGAATACATCCTGGCTTCATATTATTTTAAAACCTTTGCCAAGAGTTTTCCCAGAAGCGAAAAGCGCGAAGAAGCGCTTTATATGGCAGCTTATTGTAAATACCTTCAGGCGCCCCGCTACAACCTGGATCAGACTGTTACAAAAGAAGCCATTAATGAGCTACAGCTTTTTATCGACCGCTATCCGCAGTCGAAGCTTGTAATAGATGCCTCACGGCTGGTGAATGAATTGGAAGAGCGACTGGAAAAAAAGCAGTATGAAAACGCCATGCTTTACCATAAGATGGAAAGATGGGAGGTAGCAGCTTATTCGCTTCAGGTTTTTCTTGATGAATACCCGGTCACTGATTATAAACAGGAAGCCTTGTTCTTTATACTGGATGCCAGATTTAATTATGCGCAAAACAGTGTGAAAGAAAAGCAAAAAGAGCGCTATAAGGAAGCCGTGGATGCTTTTGAAAACCTGATAGCCGAGTTTCCTGAAACCAGGTACAAAAGCAAAGCAGAAAAGATAAGGGCACGAACAGTTGACGCGCTTGAGGAGTTAAATAAAAAAGAACCAAACGAAAATAAATAGAAATGGATTACAAAAAGGTAAAGACTAACCATGAAGCCATCACGCATCGTATTGAAGATTTCAGTACTGAAGGCAGAAACATCTATGAAACAGTAGTAGCCCTGTCAAAGCGTGCTGATCAGATCTCCACCCAACTCAAAGAAGAACTAAACAGTAAGATTGAAGAGTTTACCACTCAAACCGACAACCTGGAAGAGGTTTTCGAGAATCGCGAGCAAATCGAAATTGCCAGATTTTATGAAAGGCTGCCCAAACCTACTTTGCTATCAACGTGGGAATATTACAAGGGTAACCTTTACATCAGGAACCCGCACAAGGAGCCTGAAGAAAAAGCCATAGAGGAAAACAAGGAAGATTAAGATGTAATGGAGCTGAAAGGTAAAAAGATCGTCATTGGGATAACAGCAAGTATTGCTGCCTATAAAATTCCATTGCTTGTGAGGCTGCTAAAGAAAGCCGGCGCTGATGTGCAGGTAATCATGACCCCCAACGCAAGGGACTTCGTAACACCATTGACTTTGTCCACCTTATCGGAGCGGCCTGTTTTATCGGAACCCTTTGATTCACTTACAGGAGAGTGGAACAGCCACGTGGACCTTGGCCGTTGGGCAGACGTAATGCTTTTTGCCCCGCTCTCAGCCAGTACCATGGGCAAAATGGCCAATGCCATTGCCGATAATTTCCTGGTTACTACCTATATTTCAGCTAAATGTCCGGTGTATTTTGCTCCTGCCATGGACCTGGATATGTATAAGCATCCTGCCAATCAGAATAATATAAAAAAGCTTCAGGAATACGGAAACAAAATTATCGAGCCCCAGGAAGGGGAACTGGCCAGTGGCCTTTGTGGCGCCGGCCGAATGGAAGAACCTGAGGTTATTTTTAATATTCTGAAAGAAGAGCTAAAAAAAAAAGGCAACCTGAGCGGTAAAAAGGTTATTGTTACTGCAGGGCCTACAATCGAAAAAATTGATCCGGTGAGATACATCGGAAATTTTTCATCCGGCAAAATGGGCTTCGCCCTGGCTGAAGCTTTTGAACAATCAGGTGCGTCAGTTACACTTATCACAGGCCCCGTATCACTTGATACTCCCGCAGGCAATATTCACAGGATTGAAGTTGAATCTGCCGCGCAAATGCTGGACACTATTCAAAAAGAATTTTTACACAATGATATACTGGTAATGAGTGCTGCAGTTGCTGACTATAAACCGGCTGATATCAGTAAAAGTAAAATTAAAAAGAGCGAGGAGCATTGGCAGCTTGAGCTTAATAAAAACCCTGATATCCTCGAAACTATCGGGAAGAAGAAAAAACCGGATCAGAAGATCATCGGGTTTGCACTTGAAACAGACAATGCTATAGCCAATGCTACCGGTAAGCTTCAGAAGAAAAACCTGGATATGATAGTGCTGAACTCTCTGCAGGATGAAGGTGCGGGCTTTGGAAGTAATACTAATAAAGTAACGCTTATTACTGCCACCAATAAATTAGAACTGCCTTTAAAAAAGAAGAAGGAAGTAGCACAAGATATCGTAAATTATTTCGTTGGTAATATTCAAGATTAAGTCAATGAAAAGGATCATATTACATATTTTCACCACGGTATTGTTAGTGCTGCCTTTTACCGCGGCACAATCGCAGGAACTGGACTGCCAGGTGAATGTTTCTTCATCACAGGTTCAGGCTGCCGATAAGGAGATTTTTACTGAACTGCAAAAATCCATAAACGAGTTTTTGAATAACAGAAAATGGACCAATCGCAAATTTGGTGTGGAGGAACGCATTGAATGCAGCATGGCCATAATTATAGAAAAAGAAGCCGGCCCGAATATGTATAATGCAACTCTGCGTGTACAAAGCCGCAGGCCTGTATTTAATACATCATATAGTACACCTATATTGAATTATAAAGATACAAAGTTTGATTTTGAATATGTTAAGCATCAGAACCTAAACTTTGATATCAATTCATTTCAGTCGAACTTGACCTCAGTTCTGGCTTATTATGCCTACCTGATCATTGGTCTTGATTTTGACAGCTTTTCACCCCTGGGCGGAACACCTTATCTAATGAATGCACAGACCATAGTTGCCAATGCTCAAAGCAGTGAGTTTAAAGGCTGGAAGTCATTTGAAGATAAGAATAACCGTTATTGGATGGTGGAAGATTTGCTGAACAGGTCGCTTAAGTCACTGCGCGAGGGAATTTACCTGTACCACAGGCAGGGGCTTGATCAGATGGCGGAAGAAATGGAAAAAGGCCGGCAAAATGTGTTGAAAGCACTCATGAAGTTTAAAGAAGCCAGCCGGCAAAAATCTTTCCTGCATATCCTTGACATACTGGTTAACGCCAAAAAGGATGAGGTGATCAATATATTCAAGAAAGCACCCCCCATGGACAAGCCAAAGGCAGTGAGCGTGCTCAAAGAGCTGGACCCAACCAATAGCGGGGACTATGAAAATATTCTGAAGAATAATTAACCGCAACGCGGATTTCTTACCTTTGCACGCAGTAGAAAACTGTGATTATGCTTTTACATCTTTCTGTAAAAAACTATGTATTGATTGATTCGCTGGAAGTGAACTTTGGTTCCGGATTAACTACCGTTACCGGAGAAACGGGAGCGGGAAAATCAGTGCTGCTCGGTGCCCTGGGGTTGATCCTGGGCGAAAGGGCTGATACGGACACGCTTTTTGATCGCAGCAAAAAATGTGTGATAGAAGGAGTTTTTCAAGTTGGGGGTTATTCCTTGAAAGATATATTCACAGAAAATGACCTGGATTATGAACCACAAACCATTATCCGCCGTGAAATACTTGCTTCAGGTAAGTCCAGGGCTTTTGTAAATGATACACCGGTTAAGCTGAAGCTCCTGAGGCAACTGGGTGATTTACTCATAAATATTCACTCGCAGCATGCCACGCTTATTCTAAACCGGCCAGGCTTCCAGCTTTCCGTACTGGATGATTTTGCTGGCAACAAAGCATTGCTTGAAGAATTCCACTCGATTTATCTTGATTACAAAAGCAGCCTCGAACAATTGGAGGTTCTGAAAAATCGCGATTCAGAAGCAAAAAGAGAACAGGATTATTACCGTTTTCTTTTTGATGAGCTGGAAAAAGCAGCCCTGAAGGAGAATGAGAAAGAAGAGTTGGAAGCAGAGCTAAGGCAGCTCAATCATGCTGAAGAAATAAAGGAAACGCTGTTTGAATCAGCGGAACTTTTTTCCAGGTCAGAAGATAACCTGCTAGACAGGATAAGACATACAGAAGACCAGCTG
>JBEPXQ010000198.1:0-4529 GCA_041641835.1 Bacteroidales bacterium | reverse complement strand
CCAAAGCTTAGCCGCTTCCTTATAGGCTGCACTCTCCGTGGAGGTTTCTTCACTTACCATACTGCTCATCTTCTTCTTCAGCTCCTCCATTCTTTTCATACGCTTATCCACTTCAGCCATGCCCTCCTTTGCCAGGCATATAATTCGCTCCCTGTCATCAAGACCATTACATTTACTATCCGATTCTGAAACAGCAGGAATTACTCCTTCCTCCTGCTCTTCAACTGAAATACAAATTGTTTTGCTGACAAGCTGCTGTTCTTTTATAACAGTAGTTTTTACAGCAATTTCACCTTTCTCACAATTCTGATCTGCTCTGGAAATTGCTCCTGCTATTAAGCTTTTTCCCAAGCCCGGCTTATCCGTCTTTGGCTTATCAGTGCCAGCATCCTGACTATCATCATTTTCGTTACCAGTATCCCCTCCTGCGGTTCCTGGTGATCTTCCCCCGGGAATAATGATCATCGAATCCCTGATAGCTACCGTACCCATTTTACCCGAAATGCCCGATTCCTGCACTTCACCTTTACAATCAACGGTGAACCACATTGAACATACATTTTCCGAACGGCTGGTAAAAAAGTATGTTTCTGTGTTGCATTTGGTTTCAAGCTGATGCACTTCAGAGCCGGATACTTTTCCACATTCATTCTCAGCCTTCAGGGTGAAGTAATATTTTTCGCCTGTCCATAATCCCTCCACTTTTTTTGAGGTCCCGGCAGCTTCCGCCATATTATTGAATTCAGCTACTACCTCCTGCATTTCTTTGTCTTTTGCAACTTTCAGGTGATAATATTTGGCGGTTTTCACGGGCTTCCATTGTATATTCACATCATAATACTCAGTGCTGCCGGCAGAAATTTCTGGTTGGGGTGGTGTTTTGCAGGGCTTAGCTGATGTTTTGCTACCGGCTCCGGAATTTATCAGGTCTGTTTTCAACGCTGCCACAAAGCCGGAAGACTGGTATTTTGGGACTTCCAGCTTCAGGCTGCCAAACTCCGGAGTAGCAGAAATATTGCCAACCATGTAAACCGTTCCGTTATCTAGCAGCAAATTTTTTCCCTGGTCTGCTTCTTCTGCACCAAACACCTTAAATGCATCAATTCTCCCTTCAGTATTAAATTTTAAGAAAAAAATATCTGCCTTAATAGAAAAAGCAGTAGTATCACCGTGGCTTGCATATATCTGATCATCAATATGTATTCTTTTAAAGAAAGAGCCGATAAGTATTAATTTATTGCCAGAAGCAACCAATCCACCCGGAGTAACATCAAAAGGGCTTTTTATATGAAAAAGCACAGTATCCTTTAACCCTGATTTATCCATTGAAAATATAACTACATCCGTTTTTCGCATGGCTTTATATACCCTTGAGTTCATTTTCCACTCGCCATGAAAGTCAGCAGCAAAAATAATTTTATCACCGGCAAGGGCCAGGTTTTTAATATTGATAGGTTTATAGCCTAATCCTTCCACCGTGCGTCGCCAGGCTATGATTTTTTGCTGATCCATGCGCCAGATAAGTTGTGCTTTGCTGGTTCCCCTTGGCAGCTCAATAGTGTCGTTATGAATAATGATGGAAACGGAGAAAGAGCAGGAAGCAAAGATATTGCCATTCTCATCCACATCAAGCCCTGTAAGATGATTGTCTCCCGCACCTTTATACGAGTCGATCCACTTGAATTCATATTCCGGAGATAGTTTTAAGATGAAGACATCATCAAGTTGTCCCTCCAGCTTGTTTCCAAACACCTCAGCCCTGTGGCGGAAATGTCCGCCTATGATGAAATCATTATCAGGGGTAAAGTCCAGTTTTTTGGCCATCAGGCCATCAAGAATAAGAACATCCTCCTCCTTTAATTCTTCACCGGGGGTAATTCTTGCCAGGAAGGTGCGCAGCATATGCTTTTCTGCCTCATAGGAATAGCTGCCAATGTTGATTTTCTGTCTGAAGTTACCAAGCACGTATGCATTGCCGTTTTTATCCGTCTTCAGGTCCTCCACACTAAGGTTATAATCGCCACTGATCTTCATAGAAGCTATAGTATCACCTGAGTTTTTCTTTACTGAAATTATCTTTTTGTCACGGCACTTAAGAAGCAGGTATAACTCTGACTCTCCCGAGGTGGTTATGTGGGTTACCTGCGAACGGGTGCCATAAAAATCAGCCCATAAAAAATCATCCTGGGCGAGAACAGCTGTATTTAATACGACAAAAGCTAAAAGAATAAAATTCCTGATCATAACTCAGGGTTTTGAGGTGAATAATGGTTGTTTTCAAGTGTATAAAAGTAAAGCAAAAATATCTCGAAATCAAGCTTCTATAGTGAATTAATTTTAAATTAATTTATTTTTTAAATTAATCTTTCATCTTCGCTAAAATAAATTTCAGATAGGCTTGATTTTGAGCTGTTATTTTTATACTTTTATGATCTGAATATCATACATTAGTTTTTTATTCAACATAATAATCTTAAATCCTTGAAATATGAAATTTATTAAACCTCTACTCTCCTTTTTTATAGCGATAACCATTAGCTCTTCTATGGTGCACGCGCAAAATGTCAGGCATTTAAAACTAACAAATACAGCGGATTTCTCGATCAGTAAAATTAATTCCTGCAGCGGTGACTCCATCACATTTACCTATACGGGTAATGCTCCGGCTTCAGCAAATTTTTCCTGGGATATAGCTGGAATCCCTAAAACCGGACAGGGCCCTTTCACCTTGCCATTCAGCATAACTGGTCAGAAGCAGGCCTCGCTGGTTGTGGAGTATAACAACAGCACTGATTCATTATCAAAAGATTTTTTTATTCATGAATTACCCGCAGTTTCATTTTTTCCTGATCCACAAAATTCTGTAACCGGCGATACCATTCATTTTATTAACCAGTCCACACCTTCAAATGCTACCTTTGCCTGGGATTTTGGCAATGGATCCCAAAGCTCCGATATCAGTCCCGCGTATGCCTTTACCAGCCCGGGTACTTTTGAGGTCAGCCTTACAGCCACTTCGCTATATGGATGTACCCAAACGCTGTACAACATACCCGTTAATATTTCAGCTGCTATGGAAGTTCCGCTAATAGAAAAGCCACTTGCCTGTAATGTTTACCCCAACCCATCTACAGGGCAATTCACAATTTCGCTACCGGAAACTACCGCTGGTAAAATTGAGATACGTGTGCTGAACATATACGGACAGCTCGTGTATCAGGCTTCTGAAAAAAATATTTCTGAAATAAAACTCAATCTTCAGGGTTCACAACCTGGCACCTACCTGCTGATGATAAGGGATGATGAAAGAATAGCGCATAAGAAGATACAGGTTGAGTAGGTGATAACTTCTTTCCACATCAGCATTATTTAACCCAGCATGGAAATTTACAGTTCCTGATTTCTTCCCTTGATAAGAGGTTTTTCCAATGAGGATTTTATCTTTGCTGAAAAAAGAGCATGAGAGCAATTATCCAACGGACAAACCGTGCACAAGTCAATATTGATAGTGAAACCAGTGGCAGCATTGAAAAAGGATTGCTGGTGCTGGTGGGTATAGAAGATGCCGATACTGAAGAAGACATAACCTGGCTGAGTGGTAAAATTTCGCGCATGAGGATTTTTGAAGATGAGGAAGGAAAGATGAACCTGTCTTTAAAAGAGGTGGGGGGACGAATTCTGCTTATTTCACAATTTACTTTACACGCCAGCACTAAAAAAGGGAACCGGCCATCGTTTATAAAAGCCGCTAAACCAGATGTGGCAATCCCGCTGTATGAAAAGCTTAAATCAGCCCTGGAAAAGGAAACAGCGACAAAAGTGGAAACCGGTGAATTCGGAGCCTATATGCAGGTGGATTTTGTAAATGACGGTCCTGTTACTATCTTTATGGATACCAAAAACAAGGAATGATGCAGATAAAAGAAGCCCAGAAACTCGTGGATAGCTGGATAGAAGAAAATGGTGTCCGCTATTTTAACGAGCTCACCAATATGGCCATGCTCACGGAAGAAGTTGGTGAACTGGCCAGGATCATCGGCAGGAAATACGGCGAACAGTCGTTTAAGGAAAGCGACAAAGAATATGATCTTGCTGATGAAATGGCAGATGTACTTTGGGTACTGATCTGCCTGGCCAATCAAACAGGAGTTGACCTGACAACAGCATTTCAGAAAAATATGCAGAAGAAAACCTCCAGGGATAAAATCCGCCATAAAAACAACGAAAAATTGAAATAATTCCCATTCTTATCAGATATCGCATTCAAGAACCGAGCAATGACACAAAAGAAAATCACCCTGCCAATCCTCATGCTTTCTTCCCTGCTGCTTTTTTCCTCCGGGATGATGGCTCAGGTATATGTTAAAGGCCGGGTGATAGATGCAGAAACAAAGGAACCACTTGCGTTTGCCAATATCAGTGCTCCCGAAACACAGCAGGGAATTATGACGGATATTGATGGCAAATTTTCCCTGACCTTAAATGGCCGGGTTGATTCTTTCCTGGTAACCTATGTGGGATACCACTGG
>JBEPXQ010000197.1:0-4534 GCA_041641835.1 Bacteroidales bacterium | reverse complement strand
CGGGCCGTAAAGTGGAAGACCTGATGACGAATACCCGCGATTTGTCGGGGCAGCAGGAAAAACGCAACAGTTTTGATTTTGCCTTGTGGAAGAAGGCGGCTCCGGAGCATATCATGCGCTGGCCCTCACCCTGGAGCGAGGGTTTTCCCGGCTGGCACATGGAATGTTCGGCCATGGGGAAAAAATACCTGGGTGAAACCTTTGACATACATGGCGGCGGGCTCGATCTTCAGTTTCCGCATCACGAATCAGAGATTGCACAGTCGGTGGCTGCCAATGGCAAAGAGCCGGTGAATTACTGGATGCACAATAATATGATCACCATCAACGGGCAGAAGATGAGCAAATCGCTGGGTAACTTCATCACACTGGATGGGCTTTTCAGCGGGGATCATGAACTGCTGAAGCAGGCGTATTCGCCCATGGTGGTTCGGTTTTTCATCCTGCAGGCGCATTATCGCTCCACGGTTGATTTTTCCAATGAAGCACTGCAGGCAGCCGAAAAGGGCCTGAATAAGCTGCTGGCTGCAGCAGAAACGCTGGAAAAACTTGCTGCAGGAGATAAATCAGATTTTGATGTGAAAGCCTTCAGGGAAAAGTGCTACAATGCCCTGAATGATGACATCAACAGCCCGGTGCTGATCGCTCACCTGTTTGACGCGGTAAGGGTCATCAACTCGGTGGATGCAGGAAAAGCTTCGCTTACAGCAGAAGATCTGGCTGAACTGCAAAAACTGTTTCAGCTGTTCGTTTTTGAGATCATGGGACTGGTGAAGGAAGAAAAAGAAACTGCTGCCTCAGGTGGAGATGAACTGGAAAGGGTGGTGGAACTACTGCTTGACGTCAGGCAAAAAGCAAAGAAAAATAAAGATTTTGGCACTGCCGACCGCATAAGGGACGGGCTGAAGGAAATGAATATTACAGTTACTGATACTCCACAAGGCCCGGAATGGAAAATCGGGTAAGGATACATAAAGGAAAGACTTTGGAATGAAAAATATTTTTTGGGCGATAATAACAACTGCGTTACTTTTTAGTGCCTGCAACGGTGAAAAACCGAAGGAGGACGATAAGCAGCCGACTGAGGCACAAGGAAAAGCAAAAATAAATATCCCTGACTTTAATGCCGATTCATCTTTTTACTTCGTGAAAAAGCAGGTGGACTTCGGTCCACGTGTTCCGGGTACTGAAGCTCATCTGAAGTGTGCAAATTGGCTGGCGGATAAACTGGGTTCTTATGCCGATTCGGTTATCGTGCAGGATTTCAAGGCAGTTATTTACAGCGGGGAAACCAGGCCGGGCAAAAACATCATAGGGATTTTCGGCCCTGAAAAGCGCAAGCGCGTGTTGTTATGTGCCCATTGGGATACGCGCCCCTATGCCGATCAGGAAGAGGATCCCACCTTTCATAATACACCCATAGACGGTGCCAACGACGGGGCCAGCGGCGTGGGAGTACTGATGGAAATTGCCAGGAACCTTCAAAAGCAAAATGCAGACATAGGAATCGACATTATTTTCTTTGACCTGGAAGACTACGGCGAGCCACAGGGCACACAGGCCCGCACAGGCAATACCGACACCTGGGCACTGGGGAGCCAGTACTGGAGCAGAAACCCGCATGTTTTTAACTATTCGGCCATCTATGGCATACTGCTGGATATGGTGGGCGTGGAAAATGCCAAATTCCCGCGCGAGGGAACCAGCGTGTATTTTGCCTCAGACATACTGGACAAAGTTTGGAAAACAGCACAAAACCTGGGTTACGGAAATTATTTTACTGATCAACGGGTGGGTGGGATCATTGATGATCACCTGTATATCAACCAGATCACCGGCATACCTACCATAGATATTATTGCCCTTGACCAGCAGGGAAAAACCTCGTTCTTCGACCAATGGCACACACTGGAAGACAATATTGAAAATGTGGATCCCAAAACACTGGATGTGGTAGGCACAACTGTGATGAATGTAATCTATAGAGAAGATTAACTTTCTGCTAACCATTTGCTTTTTTGTTATTTCTTCTTATCTTTACGGGGTATTTAGAAGGCTTTCTGATGAACAGGCTAACTTCATTTATTTCCCGTTACCGAAAGGTAGCTGTTATTGGCCTGCTGGTGCTCATATTAACCGGCACAGGCTTATATTTCTTTTATCCCCGTCAGAAAACTATCAATTATTACACGGACAGCGACAGCATTGAGTTTCATGACGGCGACCTGATCCTGCGCCGCGGGAAGAGTTTCGTGAGCCAGCTTGTGTTGCTGGGCGATAAGGACTCTGAATATTCGCATATCGGGATTGTCAGCCTTAGAAACGATACTCCTTATGTAATACACGCCGTTCCCGGGGAAGTAGAGCAAGGCATGCCCGAGTATGTGAAGATGGAAACAGTTCCTGAATTTCTTGCGATTGATAAATCGGCGGATTTCGCGGTTTACAGCCTCAGAAGCACTTATCAAGAGGCCGGAGAAACAGCTGCAGATAAGGCTATGGAATTTTTCCGCGAGCATATTATTTTCGATTCGAAGTTTGATCATACCGATAACAGCAAACTTTACTGCACCGAGCTTGTTTGGTGTGCATATAAGGCAGCAGGTATTGAACTGGTGAAAAATTATGACAGGATAAATGTAGCAGTTTATGATTCAGACTTTATTAAACCAAGTAGTATATTTTTGAATCCAGTATTCAAGAAAACATATCCAAATTAAACCCTTTTAAATTTTTAGAATTATGAAACAATTAAACATTTTGAAAGTATTTTTAGTAATTGCCGCAGTAATGGCATTTACAACAGCCTGTGAAACCGCTGATTCTCCTGGTGAAACCGCCAAAGAGTTCATGGAAGAGTATGCAGAAGGTGATGTTGATTCTGCCCTTGAAATGCTCAAAGGCTTTGATGATGCCACTGATGAGGAAAAGGAAAAGCTTAAAACCTACATGGCAGAAGGCCAAAAAGAACTTGAAGAAAAAGGCGGTGTTGAATCCATTGAAATCCTGAGTGAGGATATCAGCGAAGACGGTAACACGGCTGATGTAAAGCTGAAAAGCACTTATGGCAATGGTGAAACTGAAGAGTATTCACAAAAGGTTGAAAAAGTTGACGGTGAATGGATGGTCGTTGTTGAGAAGTAAAGATCTCAGAATTCCAATAAAAAAACCGGCTCAGTATATTGAGCCGGTTTTTTATTGATATTTCCTTCGTTTATTGCTGATTATACTTTCTGAGTACTTCCAGCACATAATTGATATCCTCTTTGGTATGCTCACCGGAGATCTGGAAACGGATTTCCTCATCTCCTTTGGGCACAACAGGGAATGCCAGGCCTGTAGCCAGCACACCGTTTTCCAACAGGAATTTCACCATTTCTTTGGTTTTAGCCGTATCGCGGGTCATCAGCGGCACAACAGGGTGAGCTCCTTCGATGGTTTCATAGCCGGCATTCTTAATGCCTTCCTCAAACTGAATGGTGCGCTCTCTGAGGTTTTTCAGTATCTTTTTTCCTTCTTCGGAATCCAAAATGTCGATGGCTTTGATGGCAGCCTCTGATTCGGAAACCGTGATGGGGTTGGAGTAAATATAGGTGGGTGCACTTTCACGCAGGAAGCGGATCACTTCATGAGAAGCCACCACGTAGCCACCGTTTACCCCATAGGCTTTGCCGAGTGTACCTACCAGGATGTCCACTTTGGTGTTCACATGCTCTTCCGTGCCGCGGCCGGTTTCGCCTATGGCGCCAACGCCGTGAGAATCATCCACGATAGAGATCACACCTTCTTCATATTTATCATCGTATTTTTTGCAGATTTCCACCAGCTCGTCCAGCGGGGCATTATCACCGCGCATACTGAAGATACCGTCGGTGATAACCAGTGCGCGTTTTGCTTTACCCACATTGTCCTGGAGCGCCTGTTCCAGGGCAGCCATATCATTATGTGGATAGATGGCCTTGCCGGCAGGCTTGCCCAGGCGCATGGCCTGAATAATGCAGTTGTGGTTCAGCTCATCGCTGATCAGAACGGTTTCCTTGCTGGTGAGCGGGAAAATCACCCCGATGCTGGTAACATAAGCAGAGCTGAAGATCATACCTTCCTCACGCCCGTGGAATTTTGCCAGGCGCTCTTCCAGGTTCGTGTGCGATTTGTAGGTTCCGGCGATGAAGCGAACAGCTCCCGGGCCCACGCCAAATTCTTTGGCGCCTTTTTCCTCAGCTTCTATCATATCTTCGCGCAGTGAAAGTCCAAGGTATGAATTGGCATTCATACGCAAAAACTCCTTATCACCGTGCCCTTCCAAAAGGTACCGGGGTCCTTTGCCATCTTTGGCGTGTACTACTCCGTTTACAACATTTTCTTTGCCTTTGGCCCTGCCCGAAGCTTCCAGTGATTCCACCTCTGCAGCAAGCGCTTTATTAAGTTTATCCAGTGCCATATTTCTTCTTTTTTTGATTTTATTTTGACTTGCACAAAGTTAACAAAAGCACGGGAATAAAAATTCCCGCGAATAAAAATTAATGCATTCAGA
>JBEPXQ010000196.1:0-4540 GCA_041641835.1 Bacteroidales bacterium | reverse complement strand
TGGCAATGACCTTGAAAATACGTAGTGGCATAGGCAAACTGCTTCTTCTTTTTTTGAGATCAATCCTGTGGCTTATTCTTCTTCAGGTAGTAAGCTGTCGTAGAATTCATTGTAGGCTTTGATGTAAGTTTCTTCCGGCTGGTATTCCAGCATGGGTTTTCCACTTTTCTCTGCATACTTACGAAGCTCATCATTAATTTTTTCACTACCCATTATCAGTGCATCGGACAGATCTATGGCTGATTTCATAAGGTTAACGTAGGTGGGCTTTTTATAGTATGCCAGCTCATCATCCTTTAAACCGTCGAATTTAAGCTTGTCAAGCAGTTCAGAATTCAACTCTTCACTAAAATCGTCATCATAAAGGGATGTTACGATTTTTGCATCAGAAAAGATAGGATTATCTCTCATCACTTTCCTGATGTATAACGGAACCATGCTAGACATCCAGCCGTGAATGTGAATAATATCAGGTACCCAACCCAGCTTTTTCACTGTTTCCAGCACTCCTTTTGAGAAGAACAAAGCACGCTCATCGTTGTCTTCAAAGAAGTTACCCTCTTTGTCGCGGAAGAGAGCCTTGCGCTGGAAGTACTCCTCATTATCAATGAAATAAACCTGCATCCGGGCACTTTGGATGGAAGCCACTTTAATGATCAATGGATGATCAATGTCGTTAATAATCAGGTTCATTCCTGATAAGCGAATCACCTCGTGCAATTGATTGCGGCGCTCATTAATCAGACCGTAACGGGGCATGAAAGTCCTGATTTCCTTATCACTTTCCTGTATGCCCTGCGGCAAATAACGCCCTATCTTGCTCATGTGATCCTCGGGGAGGAAGGGAGTAATTTTCTGTGACACATATAAAACTCTAGCCTTAGCCATAATAATTTGGGATATTTGTTATAAAGAAAGATGCAAAATTAGCAAAAAAAAGCCAGATATTCAATTTTTTCCTATTAGCTTTATGCCCCCTTAAAAACGGGTGTAAAACAGCATGATAAGCCCGTTGTAAATAACTGTTTATGAAAGCCATAGGCAAGATCGACCAGTTGAGGTCGGAATTGAAATATCACAGACAACAACAAAAAAGTATAGGTTTTGTTCCCACCATGGGTGCTTTACACCAGGGGCATCTCGACCTGATTAGCAAAGCCAGGGAGCAAAATGATATTCTGGTTTGCAGTATATTCGTCAATCCTGTTCAGTTTAATAATGAAGAGGATTTAAATAATTACCCGCGTACCCTGGTGGAGGATCTGGAAAAGCTGGAAAAGGCTGGTTGTGATTATGTGTTTACCCCTTCTGTTCCTGAAATGTATCCCGAACCAGTAAGCGAAAACTATGATTTTGGAGACCTTGAAAAAGTGATGGAGGGTAAATTCCGCCCGGGGCACTTTAACGGAGTTGCCGTGGTTGTGCGGAAGCTACTGGAAATTACCGAGCCGGAGCGCGCATATTTCGGGGAAAAAGATTATCAGCAGCTTCAGATCATTCGCAAGCTGGTGCAAATAGCAGGTCTTGACGTTGAAATAAAGCCTGTGGAGATATCACGTGAAGTTGATGGACTTGCCCGCAGCTCGCGAAATGCCAGGCTGAAACCCCGGGAGCGGGAAGCTGCCCCGGCTATATTCAGGATTATCAGCCAGGCCCGTGAAAAGCTGCAGCAGTTTGAAAGCCCGGCGGATATGCGAAATTGGGGATTAAAGGAAATGCAAAAAGAATCCCTGCTTGAACCGGAATATTTTGAAATTGTTGATATGGAAACACTTGCGCCAATCGGAAGCTGGGATGAAACATCCCGCTGCATCTTGTGTGTAGCTGTTTTTATTGGCAAAGTTCGTTTAATAGATAATATTATATTATTTTCGTAAAATTGAAATATTATGCAGATAGAAGTATTAAAATCCAAGATACACAGAGTAAAAGTTACTGAAGCAGATTTACATTATATTGGCAGTATTACCATTGATGAAGACCTGATGGATGCGGTTAATATTATTGAAAATGAGAAGGTACAGGTTGTAAATTTAGATAATGGTGAACGAATGATCACCTATGTGATAAAAGGGAAAAGAGGCACCGGAGAGATTTGTATGAACGGGCCGGCAGCAAGAAAAGCACTTGTTGGCGACACACTCATTATTTTGTCTTATGCCATGATGCCTGTGGAGGAAGCCAGGAAGTTCGAGCCCATTATCATTTTCCCTGATGATAATAACAAAATCTAAATAGCTTTTGAGGCGGCGCATATTAACCATATTGAAAGTACTGTTTTTCCTGTCAATAGGGTTTTTCTTTATTTGGATATTTCTGAAGCAACTCTCAACAGAGCAGCGGCAGGACATCATACTTTCATTTAAAAAAGCTGATTATACCTGGGTGCTGCTTTCCATCGCGGCCGGAGCAATTAGTCATCTGCTGCGAGCAGAGCGCTGGCGCTTGCTTATGAAACCGATGGGCTATCGCCCCCGGCTGTCCAATACTTTTTTTGCCGTGATGATCGGTTACCTGGCAAACCTGGCATTGCCACGCCTGGGTGAGGTTACCCGCTGCGGAATCCTCAACAAGTATGAGAAAATCCCGGTTAATAAATCTTTCGGGACGGTTATTGCTGAACGGTCAGTGGATATGATCGTTTTTCTGTTGCTCTTTTTTATTAACCTCTACGTATTCTGGGGGCAGTTATCCGGATATGTAAATGAAAATGTGTTTGATCCCCTGAGCGAACGTTTTACTGCCCTGGGCAATAGTTCTGCTCAGCTGTGGATAATCGGGATATCCCTTACTGCCATTCTGGCTTTGATTTTCGTTATCCACCGTTTTTACAGCGAAGCAAAGATAGTACTGAAGATAAAAAATGTATTCCGCGGTTTCGTGGAGGGGTTCAGGTCGGTGTTGCAGGTGAAGGAATTCGGATTATTCCTGGTGTATTCACTGCTTATCTGGGTAATGTATTTTTTTATGATCTACCTGTGCTTTTTCAGTATAGCTGAAACCTCAGGACTTGGATTTGCACCTGCCCTGTCTGTATTGATTTTCGGATCTATCGGTATCATGGTGGTGCAGGGAGGCATTGGCGTTTACCCGGCCATAGTAGCTGAAACGCTGGCTATCTACGGCATATCCGAAGTGAAAGGATACGCCCTGGGTTGGTTAACCTGGTCGGCACAAAATGTTATGATCGTTGCCTTCGGCATACTCTCGCTTCTTCTATTACCTTTGCTTACAAGAAAGAAAAAATATGGAACCGCTACAAAAGCTGCACAGCAAGATACTCAGCTGGAACCAGGCACAAAGAGCCAGTGAAGAATTAAAAACTCAGGAAAAAACACTGGTATTTTCCAACGGCTGTTTTGATATCCTGCATCATGGTCATGTGGTCTATCTGGCTAAGGCTGCTGTATATGGCGATGCTTTGATGATAGGATTGAACACGGATGAGTCGGTAAGAAAGCTAAAAGGAAAATACCGGCCCGTAAATCCTGAGCATTCCAGGGCACTGCTGCTTGCCGCGCTGGAATTTGTGGATTATGTGGTGCTGTTTGGAGAGGATACACCTTACGAGCTGATCAGGACAGTAAAACCCGCTGTACTTGTTAAAGGTAAGGATTACAAAATTGAAGATGTGGTGGGGCATGACATAGTTATGGCTGCCGGAGGGCAGGTGAAAACCATTGATCTGGTGGAAGGTTATTCAACCAGCGGCATCATTGATAAGCTAAAAAAATAAAAAACAGGCAGCCTTTAACAAAGCTGCCTGCGGAGTTAGTCAGACAATCAACAGGGAATTTCTCCCCTGGTATTTTTAATATCTTTCCTGTACTTTTTTCCAGTCGATAATTTTGAAGAAATCTTCGATGTAATCAGGTTTTTTGTTCTGCTTGTCCAGATAAAAGGCATGCTCCCAGGTATCCATGGTAAGCAATGGGGTATAGCCGTCCCTGATAGGGTTTTCGGCATTTTGCCCTTTGCTGATGTGCAGTTTACCCTGATCATCTTTTGATAACCATACCCATCCTGATCCGAATAAGGTTTTTCCGGCTTTGGAAAACTCTTCTTTAAATTCATCAAAGGAGCCAAAGTCGCGGTTGATGGCATCAGCCAGCTCACCTTCAGGCTTTCCGCCTCCGTCAGGATTCATGCAGTTCCAGTAGAAGGTATGGTTCCATACCTGTGCGCCATTATTAAATATGCCGCCATCAGCTTTTTTAATGATCTCTTCCAGATCAGCATTTTCAAATTCGGTGCCCTGGATAAGATCGTTCAAATTATTCACATATTTCTGATGATGCTTGCCATGGTGGTATTCCAACGTAGTTTCACTGATATGTGGTTCAAGTGCATTTTTGGGATACGGCAGGTCTGGTAATTCGTGTTTCATAATCTTGATTTTTTGGTTTTCATTATCGTTAATCAGATAACAATAGCTTTTATACTTTTGTTTATCTACTTACACTTAAATGAGCACGAACATGTTTTAACTGCTTTCGCCATTCAGATAATCCATAGCGGTTTGGAATCCTGCATCGATATT
>JBEPXQ010000195.1:0-4544 GCA_041641835.1 Bacteroidales bacterium | reverse complement strand
CATCCTATCGGGTGTAACCGGTTTATGTATTTCTGGCATGCTGTTTTTATGAAAATGCCGCGCAAGCTGTACCGGCCGCCCGCGCTTTCCAGCCTTAATATATATATCCCTGCTTTTTTATCATAATTACCAACAAAATATCCTGATATACTTGATCTTGTAAAAAATATCGAGGCCCAGGTGCTAAATGGTACACTACCCTACCAATTACTCTTTTTTAATAATTCTGAAGACTCAACTTTGAATTTAGATTCATCGATTTTTTTGGAGTTCGTCGAAACTAATTTTTGAATTTGAATATAGATTGCATTAGTATACTTTGAAACAACTGGTATTCCGGGAGCAATCTCATATATTCTATTGTAGCCTCCATCAACATAGTGTTTATACCAATTCGGATTTATTCCTAATTCTTTTGAATTATAGAACTTAGTTAACACGGTGTCACTTTGTTTTGTCTGATTAATCGACAAGCTTTCTACTACCCAACATTCATGATTTTTAATAGTCGTATCTGGCTTCTGATCAACAAGAGTTGTATAATCTGTTTGGTTGATATCCAGATAATATATACTATCATTTCCTGGAATTGTATAATAATACTTCTTTTTAGATTGGTTTAGGATGCTTGTCCTTACCAAAACTCCTTCATCATTATAATATTCATCTCTCCAGTTACCTTGACTAAAATGTCTTATTTTTTTTGTTCCAAGATATTTTTTCAAGTTTTCTTTCGAAATAGATTTGTCAATAAGCTTATATTCTATCGAGTATTCAACAACACCTTCAAAGTATTCATTTTTTATATCTGAATCCTTGCTTTCCGATATGATATTTTTACATGAAGCTACAAATGTGAGTAGCAAAGCTAAAACTATTATATTTAAATTCTTCTTCATAATATTTTTTATGATTTCGTCCATACATAAGTAACTAAACCACCATACACTATTGACCAAAAAATGTATATTACCACATTATTTTTTATTTCGTCCCAGTCATAGGTATAAGTTGATGTTGACAAAACTCCTTCAACAGAAATATACTTATCTATTAGTATTTGTAATACAAAACTAATAAAAAAAGAAATGTTAAATATTTTTATTCTTTTTAGCTTCATATCTTCTTTTCTTCTTATCCTGTCTCCTCTTCCTCATTTTCAGGGGATGGTTCTGCAGCATCAGGTGGTGCTTTATCTAATAAATCCTCATTGTTCTCTTCTGCACTATTTGAAGGTAAATCTATTAAAGGTATTATTCTATTCCCTTGTCCAAGAGTAGAGGTTTGATCAACTGGGAGCTCCATAGTTTCTGGCGTTTCAAAATCCAAACTACTATCTTCCGCCTCTAAATGAGGAGAAATAAAATCAGCAAATTCCTGTAACAACTTTCTTTGTGCTTTAGTAATAGGCTCACTATTAGCAAGAGCCGTTAGAGCCATAGCTATGGCATTATATCTACCTTTAAATGGGTTATCAGTACCTTGAGTACCAGAAATGGAATTCAGGAATACTTCAACTGCCATACCAGCAACATTATTAACTTTTGGATTATGCGCCATATTATAAGCTAGCCAACTCATTGCTGAATTAGCAGCATGTGTTGTGTTAAGAATAGTTCTAGCTGAAATATACACTGCTTTTGAGTAGGTAGCACTTGCATATGCCCCCAACGTCGGTGCATAAAATGCCGCACCATAAATCACTACAGGTGTTAGAGCTACTGAAGTTCCACCAATAAAGTTCTTCACTACGTCATGTTTTGTTAAAGAACCTTCTTCAAATGTTGTAATAAACAAATTTGTAATATGCATAGGCGGGTCTCCTCCTCCTAAATAATCTACATATAAAATAGGACTGTTCCTATGGTAAACATATGCAGATTGCCAAGGATACTCAGATGCTCTCGGGTCAACACTAAACATTTTAGCTATTCTAGGATCATAATGTCTTAATCCAAAGTCATAGCTGTTTCCCGTGCCTTTAATCTCATCATCCTTCTCCATGCCATTAAAGCCAAACCTATAACCACCACTCCACATCAGATGCCTTTTTCTTTAAACAGCTGTCTGATCTCATCACTGGATGGGCGGGGGGCATTGGAATCCACGATTTTTCCTGCAGGGTCTATCAGGATAAAGCGCGGTATGGAGTTGATCATGAATTTGCGCGCGATCTTTGCCTCCCAGCCACCGGCATATAATTGGTAACCTTTCATATCCTTCTCCTGTACCATATCTTCCCAGGCTTGTTTGTTCTCATCCACTGACACGGACATAAAAACAATATTCTTTCCACTGTAGTCATTGATCAGCTCTTCCAGATGCGGAATTTGACGGCGGCACGGCCCGCACCAGCTCGCCCAGACATCAATATACACATATTTGCCCCTGAAATCCTCAAGTGCATGTTCCTCTCCTTCCATATCAGGATATCTAAAGCCTGGAGCCTTGTTGCCGGGTTCAATCCTGCGCCAGTTTTCCCGCATCTCTCCTATCCTGCTGATGTACTTACCTCTTTGACAACGCTCACGGAATTTATCTATCAGGCTGTCCACCACTTCCCCGGGACCGTAATATTTCAATTGCTTCTGCAGAATGTGATACATCAGGAATTCCCTCACAGCTTTTTTATCCGCCACTTCATCCACTTCTTCAAACTCCAGTGCTACAAGATCAGTGGCATCCTGCTCCTGCTTGCTCATACCCTGGTATTCCTCCATCGCGTTTTTCTGCAGTAATTCCATGGCATAGCGTTCAAATTCAGGTATGGCCAGCCAGGCGGTGTCATTTACCGTGATATCATTAAAACTTTCCATAAATTCCTTTGACGGCTGATACGCGGTATCCTGCGCCAGGTAGCGATGATATTCCGGATAGCGCAGCGTCTTCAACCCGATATCGAATTTTATCCTGGCTTTCTCCAGCTCATAAAAACGCTCCCCGGCAGCTGTGCTTCCTACCTTATCAAGCGACTCCAGGCGTGCGCCCTCCAGCGAGTCCATGGCTTTGAGGAACACATCCTCATCTTTTTTATACAGTGCCCGCATTACCTTGCTCACTGCCATCTCGTCAGCAGCACGCTGCTGCAGATAACGGTTGCGTTCAGCACCACGCCCACTGATCACGATATCTGCCTCTTCATCGGTTTCATCAAACTTCAGGTAAATACTGTCGCCCTGTTCCAGGTAGAAGCCTGTACTGCGGTTACCGGTTATCAGGCGGTAGTAACCCGGACTGAGCTTATCATACTTCTGCATAAATTGATTACCCTCCAGCCTGATGGTATCCCGCTCATCATCAGGAGTGTCCAGCAGGACATATTTTTTAGCGGGATTCATAATCTCACCGCTGATAAATGTGCTTTCGCCTTCCGCTTTGTCATTGTCGCAACCTATGGCAAGAACAATGGCCATGGCAGCAAGAATTAATGATATGGAGTATTTCATAAGGTGGTGGTTTAATTTCAGGCTAATATAAGAAGATCAGGCATAGCCGGCAAATAAAACTGAATTTTTTTCATTCAGAAATTGCCTGCTATGCCTGATCCTTAAAAAAAACAAGCAAGTGGCGGAATTCACAACTCCGCCTTCCCCTAATTTTTTCTGATCTTTTTTACATAATGCTTTTCACCGGCAGTTATTCTTACGAAATAGATACCTGCAGGCATATTTTGTGGCAGGTGAAGCTGCATTACACCCGATTCTGCATTTCCCCGGCTAGAAAACACGCGGGTGCCGGAAGTAGTATATACCGATACAGAAACTTCAGATCCGTTTATGGATGGCAGTGCAATGTCCAGCCTGCTATCTGTAGGATTAGGGTAAATATCCACATCACCCGGATGACTAGAGCAATTTACCGCTACCGGATCAAAAGTCTCAAATTTTCCATCGTAATCCACCTGCTTCAGGCGGATATATTTTACACCCTCATCCAGTTTGATCATACAGGAATATGAGATCATCTCATTGGAATTCCCATGACCGTCAATTTGTTTAACCGTGTTGAATACGCCGTCATCATCAGCCACTTGTACTTCAAAATGATCATTATTTATTTCAGAAGCTGTGTTCCAGCTTAGCTCAGCCTTATGATCTTCAGCGCATTTTAAAATGAAGTCCAACAATTCCACTGGCAGCGGATTGTCATCAGTATTGCTTGTGGAGGCGAAGGTGAAGGATGAGAAGCCAGTTACAGCACCTGAAGTTACCGAGCCGCTGTTTCCGGCACCACCGTTTCCGCTGGTAGCCGTATTGCTGAAGTTTTCCCATTTATCAGTGCCTGAAGCCAGGGGATCCCAGTGGGCCACTACCAGTGAAGCAGGATTGGTAATGCCGCTTTCGTCCCCATCATCCCAGTAAAGCGTGATTTTAGGTGTGGATGTTCCGCTGGTCTGTTGCACATCCCAGTACTCCAGACTGCTCACACCTTCCATAGCAGCATGGTTGGCAGGGTCGAAATACTGCTGCCCGCTGTGCGCCTCATTGTAATATTTAGCGCTGTAGCGGTCGGTTGTTGCTCCGGATGTATTATCAATTCCTATC
>JBEPXQ010000194.1:0-4544 GCA_041641835.1 Bacteroidales bacterium | reverse complement strand
CCCGTGGTATTGTTAAACCGGATGAAATATTGAATGAGTTGCGAAACAATATCATTACATCCCTGAATCAGAAAGGGAAAGGTGATGATGAATTACGCGATGGAATGGATATCGCTGTTTGTGTTCTTGATAAGGAATCCGGGAAAATTATGTTCTCGGGCGCTAATAATCCCATGTTTCTCATCCGTAATGATGAGCTTAGCCACATCAAAGGTGATAAAATGCCGGTTTCAATTTTTGATAATATGGTATCCTTTACTAATCATGAACTCGAATTAACAAAAAACGACCATATTTACATTTTTTCAGATGGTTACGTGGATCAGTTTGGTGGAGAAAAAGGCAAGAAATTTATGCGCAAGCGCCTGAAGAACACCCTACTTAACATTTACACAGAACCAATGAAAAAACAAAAATCAATACTGGATCAAACCTTTGAACAATGGAAAGGTGACCAGGAACAAATTGATGATGTAGTAATGGTTGGCATTAAAGTCTAATAGCACTCCCATTCAGTCTTATTGTTTCCTACAATCACAGGATCCTCAGCTTCTATCTCATCCAGTGCCTCACCACAATACTCTTCTTCAGCCGATTCTTCGACAACTACCCAGTTGCCGTTATCCTTTTCATAAGTTACCGTTTTGCAATACTTACATTCTGAATCCAGTTCACAGGAGTAAATGAACATTATGGACATTATCAGAATTAATCCTCCGAAACGTTTAATGTTTTTCATAGTAGAACAAGTTTGAAGATTTAAGCTAATTTTGTAAAGATAAAAAATATCTGTTTAAGATCAAAGCTATGAAGCATATACTTTCCTTTTTTACCCTGCTACTGTTTCTTTTGTCCTGTGGAAGCCCCACGGAAAAGGTAATTGAGAAACAACAAAATATTTATGAAATACAGAATGATGTAGTGGAAAGCGAGGCTCGGCTTCAGTCGCAGATCGCCAGGGTAATGGAGCTGCAGATGAATGATTCGGGCATGATGATTAACGACACCGGCAATATTGAAATTCAATCGCAGATAGATAGTATGCAGTCAGATTATACCAGCTTTCTGGAAGAAATAAAAAAGGCCGAACAGCGGGTGGAAGACATGGAACCAGTATCAAAGGATCACACGCTTATAAAATTATCCGATGCATTTTTATCTGAATATAAAAGTGTGGCCGAAAATGAATATAACCTGCTGATGCAGCTGATCTCACTGCCCGATACCGCCTATACCATGGAAAAGCATCAGGCTTATCTAAACACCACCCAACAGCTAAACGACAGACTGGATGAGGCGGTGCGAAATTTCAATGACCGCATGGATGAATTCATGCGTCGCCATGGCATAGAGCCCAATGAGCCTGAGTAATTATACTGCTTTTCAGGGCTTTTTATTCTCTTTAATCTCGGTTTTCAAAGACAATTCCTCCAGTTGTTGCTTTGAAATTTCCGAGGGTGAGTCGATCATAATATCGCGGCCGGCATTATTTTTCGGGAAAGCAATATAATCACGGATTGAATCAGTACCTCCAAACAGAGCCACCAGGCGGTCGAATCCAAATGCAATACCTCCATGTGGTGGAGCACCATACTCAAAGGCCTTCAGCAGGAATCCAAACTGCTTTTTGGCTTCTTCGTCTGTAAAGCCCAGGGCGCTGAACATCTTGCTTTGTGTTTCCTTATCATGGATACGGATGGAACCTCCGCCCACTTCCACACCATTAATAACAAAATCATAGGCATTGGCGCGGGCCTTCTGCGGGGCATTTTCCAAAAGCGCTTTGTCTTCTGCCAGCGGTGCGGTAAACGGATGATGCATGGCATGATAGCGTTCATTTTCCTCATCCCACTCCAGTAGCGGAAAATCCACTACCCACAGGGGGGCAAATTCCTCGCGTTTGCGCAGTCCAAGCTGATTACCCATCTCAAGTCTGAGTTCATTCAACTGTTTGCGCACCTGCATCACATCTCCTGCAAGTACCAGCATCAGGTCACCGGGTTCAGCTTTAAATTTCCGGGCCCATTCTCCGAGGTCATCCTGGCTAAAGAATTTATCCACGGAAGACTTAAAGCTACCATCCTCGTTGTATTTCACATAAACCAGGCCTTTGGCTCCAACTTGCGGTCTTTTAACAAAATCCGTTAGCTTATCCAGTTGCTTGCGGCTATAAGCTGCACAGCCTTTGGCATTTATTCCCACCACAAGCTCTACACTGTCGAATACCTTAAATCCGCGATTCTGCGCCACATCATTCAGCTCTACAAATTGCATATCGAAACGCAGATCAGGCTTATCACTGCCATAGTATTTCATGGCATCGTGCCAGTTCATACGCGGGATATCAGGAAGATCAACATTCTTCACGGCTTTAAAAATGTGACGGGCCATCCCTTCAAAGGTGCTGAAGATATCCTCACGCTCCACAAATGACATTTCACAATCAATCTGGGTAAATTCCGGTTGTCTGTCTGCCCGAAAATCCTCATCGCGGAAGCAGCGAACCACCTGGAAATAGCGATCATATCCTGAAACCATCAGCAGTTGCTTAAAGGTTTGCGGTGACTGGGGAAGCGCGTAAAACTGCCCCGGGTGCATGCGCGAAGGCACAACAAAATCCCTGGCGCCTTCCGGCGTGGACTTTATAAGGTATGGTGTTTCAATTTCAAGAAAATCCTTATCACTCAGATACTTCCTGATCTCCAGCGCCATTTTATGCCTCAGCTTAAGGTTGTGCTGATTCACATTGCGCCGCAGGTCCAGATAACGATATTTCATACGCAGTTCTTCACCACCATCCGTTTCATCTTCAATGGTAAAAGGCGGTGTATCAGACTCATTAAGCACCTTCAGCTTATAAACAATAACCTCCACATCACCTGTTGGAAGCTTTGGGTTTTTGTTGGAGCGCTCGGCTACTTCACCCTCCACCTGAATAACAAATTCACGGCCAAGTTTGCGGGCACGCGTGCAGAGCGCTTCATCGCGTTCCATATCAAAAACCAGTTGAGTAATTCCATAACGGTCACGAAGGTCGATAAAGGTCATTCCTCCCAGGTCGCGTGATTTTTTTACCCAACCGGATAAAACTACTTTTTCTCCTTTATTGTCCAGGCGCAAATCGCCGCATCGGTGTGTTCTGAGCATAATGATATTCTGTTTTAAAACGAAGTGCAAAAGTACGAAATGCCGGCGAAAGTCCAATCGCTAAAATGAAAGACTGATATCCGCAAGCAACAAACAATGATCATTAATGAAATCTATGTTGACCTTCCTGCAAAAAACATCAATGGTTATATAGAGATTATTGATTCTGAAGGGAAAATAGTGATCAGAAAGGAAATAACCGCACAGAAAATGCCATGGCTCATTCATACCTGCGAATTACCTGCAGGAAGCTATATCCTTCGTGCTACAACTTCCGAAGGTGAAAAAACAGGAAAAATAATAAAGCTATGACTATAATCAGCGTTTTTTCCTGAAGAATTCCTGTAGCAGGCTTCGGCTTTCGTTTGCCATTATTCCGTAAGAAACTTTGGTAGAAGGATGGAGAAGATTATTATTGTAGATGCTGTAACCACGTTTTTCATCCATGGCACCATAAACGATCCGCCCAATTCTTGTCCAGAAGGCAGCCCCGGCACACATTGAACACGGTTCCAGGGTTACGTACAGCGTGCAATCATCCAGAAACTTGCTCCCCAGATGATCAGCAGCGGCTGTGAATGCCTGCATTTCAGCATGAGCCGTAACATCCCGCAATTGTTCGGTAAGGTTATGTGCACGCGCAATTACCCGCTGATTGCAAACAATAACCGCTCCCACCGGAATCTCATCCTTTTCAAAGGCCTTTTCCGCTTCGCGGAAGGCATCACGCATAAAATCTTCATCTGTTGGCTGTAGTAATCCCATCGCTTTTTGAATTAATAAAAAAGCCCGGTTGCTTTCCACAACCAGGCTTCCCTTCTGAGGTCTTGGGCGGATTCGAACCGCCGTGAATGGTTTTGCAGACCACCGCCTAGCCACTCGGCCACAAGACCATTAATTTTGAGCTTGCAAAGATAATCAGATTTCATGAAAATCCAAAAACTATTCCGGTTTTTTACCCATGGAATATCGCCTCAGGCAATCTTCACAAAGGCAGTCATCATACTTTTCAGCCACCAACTTCCGGTGCTTCTCCGGGAGTTGATAATCTGAACACCAGCAACTGCTATTGCCCATACAGCGGAATTCCTTCCCACATTCAGGACATGTTTTAAGGGATGCTTCACGCTGTGTCATTGCTCTTCTCATCAGCCGTTGACAAACTTACGCTTACATTGCGCATTTTTCCTCCCAGTGGCGGATTCATCTTGGATATCTTCACATCGGCTTTTTCTATCTCCGGAAATTCCCTGCTCACTGCATCAAGTATGCGTCTGCCCACATGCTCCAGCAGATTGGAGGTTTTTTCCATCTCCTGTTTTATAAGCCTGTAAACTTCCTGGTAATTTACCGTTTTATGCAAGTTGTCTGTTTGTTCCGCCTCGCGGGTTGGTGCT